>JBNMNM010000240.1:0-5032 GCA_051275585.1 bacterium
ATTGTTTAATTCCTCTATTAAATTTTCTGTTTTCTCTCCACTATCGAAGCGTTTTTTAAATTCGGTCATTTTTGACATAGCGTAAGAACCAATCGTCTCTTTGTTTTTAAAAATCCTATTAGTTAGAAGATTTACGGATGTTCCATAGGTGTCAATTCCTAGTTCACTAGCTTTCTTTGCTGTAGTATGTCCGTCTTCGTCTTTTTCAAAAAGTACTACATTATCAGGTAAACAATCAGAAATAATGAATGGTGAATGTGAAGTAAGTAATACATCTTTCAATAAGTGAACATTGAAGTCTCCGTTTGGTAAGCCTTTTGGGTTTCCTGATGAAATACTATCATTAAGTGTTTTTACAAATTTTGCTCTCCAGCTTGGATTAAAATGTGTCTCTGGTTCATCTAAAAGCAAAAGAGAACGTCTATCTTTGAGTAATAAACAAATTCCCATAGTATGGAGAAACTGATGTTCACCATCTGAAAAACTTCTTAAAAGTAAATCTTTTACTTTACCTGTTTTAAGCTCTTTGTTAATATAGAAATCTAAAAAGTGGAACATATCTTGGCGAGGACTACCAACTGGTAATTTTCCATCAGTGTAAATACCTTTAGAACGATACACATCAATTTTAGTTTCTTCATCAACAAAATGATTGTTTAATTCATATAACAATCTGAAAAACTGGAAACATTCTAAAGAGGAATGAAAATGTTCTTTGAAAGCTGATTTGGTAGCATCATTTACGTGAAAATCTAACCATAGAGTTTTAGTTTTGTGGTTCAAAAACCAAGAGGTAGCACATTTTTTTAAGGCTTCTAATTGATTTTGTTCTAGTAGTTTAAGAATAGGTGTTTTTACGGAGTTTTTTGTTTTTTCATCCTGAAACTCGAAATCGTGTAGGTGAATATTCATTCTAAAACTTGTCAATCCTAAAATACCTGTGTTGTCAATATGTCTTAATGGTGCAAGCGTTTTTTTATTTTCAAAAAGTAAACACGCTAATAAAACCGCCTGACTCATATTGTTATCTATATAAATTAAGCTGTTTTCTGGCTCATCAAAACTATCGTAATTATCTCTAGTAGCCTGTTTGTATTCGTCTAAATGCATTAAACGACTTTTGATAAATGGCAAACTTAAAATCTCATTTTCACCAGATGAATATCCAATAACATAAGCAGGTAAATAATCCTTTCCATCTGCTGCATTATCTCTTATTTTTGGAGGGATAAGTGTAATTTCTCTTATTTCGGCAGAATTATCAAATGGATAGGGTTGAATGAACATTTGAGGTTCTTTCCCTTCTTTTTTTGTGATAATTACCTTGTCAAAATAATACAATGTATATTGTTTTCTATTATGTTGACCAATCAGATACTCTAATGTAAAAGCATCAGGAGTACATTCATTACGATTAAAATTTCTTGGGTTTTTAATACTTTCTGGTAAATATTTGGCAACGCAAACCTCTAAATGATAGAAGATATTTGCTAAAGCTTCTAATACATTGGATTTTCCACTTCCGTTTAATCCAGCAAAGCAGAACGGTCGAAATTGTTCCATTGCTTCTGTATCTGCCAATGAATGGAAATTGATTTCAAAACCTTGTTGCAAGCTTCTAAAGCCGTCTTCATTCTCTATTTTTAGTTTTAGTAGTTTCATTAGACGGTTAGTTTTACTCTATTTGTTTTTTTATCAAATATTTGTTTTATTTTACCTTCTTTCAATAATTCAAATACAAAGGCTTTAGCCTTATCATATATTTCCTGTTCGTTAAACTTCTTTTCGTTTAATTCGTTTTTGTCAAGACGGTCAAGTAATAATTGTATTGATTTTATACTACTGTTCTTTTTAAAAAATAAATAATCATTTTCCAGTAGCACCTCTAAGTTAACTGCTGTATTAAAGTCTAACTCCCCTTTGAAAGCGAGTTGGGAAATAGAATTATTAAGTGTTTCAATAAACTCTTTAGACTTTAAAGTTTTTTCTTTAAGAATTTCATATTTCAATAAAATTGAATCGAATTTTGTTTGCAATTCTTTAGGCGGCACTGGGACAGGGATTTGCTCAAGATTTTTTTTATTCAGTTTAATTTGATCACTTCCAGTTATATATGGTTTTAAATCAATCAAATTCAAGAAAAAGAGTAAATAATATATTGTACCAATGCCATTATCCGATAGTACGTGTGCGTGATTATTAACCCAAAATTTTCCACTTGCTAGAAAAGCATTATTCTTTTTGTTGTAGAGTAAATTTTTCCCATCTTCTGCGATCAGTAAATAATCTCCATTAAACTTATAATCATTTATAAAATCAATAACACCTGTTGCTCCATAATAAGGATATTCACCATCTATTTTATCTCTGTCTGACTTTTTAATTGGAATTCTTTTTGAATTTTCATTCTTTGCTATTTTTCCAAATAATTTTATTGGCCATTTTTTTGTATTCAAAACGGGATCTCCAAACATCTCCAAAAAAGTAGCTCGGAGCAATTCATCATATTTGGCAATGGATTCCTCACGTTTCTTAAAAAGAGAAATTCCTTTGTCTAAAATAGCTACAATTTTGTTTTGAGTTTTTAGGTCAGGTTCGTAAGATATTTCACTATCTAAATATCGATCTAATTTTAGATTTATAATTCCAGTAGTTTTATTTTGAAATGCTAAAACCTTTTCTGTATTGTAGAAATTGAAAAGTAGATAGAATAGATATTTAGGTGATACTTTATTTAGATCAGGACGTAGAATTGAAGTAAAATTGTTACATAAGTATATTTCTTCATTTGGATTTTGAAAATAAACTACTCTACCAACAGGTTGACTTGGGCTTCCACCAGATTTTTCAATAATAATATCTCCATTTTGTAATTGTTTTTTATCTACTTTTTGCAGATTTATTGACCTTTTTACAACTTTATCAAATGATATAATACCAGAATTCGTAAAGTTTGCAGTTCTTATAACATTTACAGCATCTTTGGTAACAGCATCATCTCCCCACTCTCCTGAAATTTTGTCAGTTATTAAGCTTGAAATTTTAATATTCTCCATTATTCTATCAAGTCTTTAAGTTCTTCCATATCCTTAAGGATTTCATCTTCCAATGCAAAAATTGCTTTCAATATTTTTTGAGGTGATTCGTAAGTTTGTTCTTCGTACTCAAACTTTTTGTAGCGATTGTAACTCAGGTCAAGACCGTTATCTTCTATTTCATCTAGTGTTACATAAAAGTGATTGGTTCTTTCAATAGGTGTTTGAGTTATTTTATTTTTAAAAGCATCTATAGCTACTGGTAAAGGATTTTCGGCTAGTTTTTTTCTGTTGTCGTCAAGACTATAGCCATCATTTTTTAATTCATAAAACCATACTTTTTCGGTATTCCAAATTGGGCTGTCTTCTTTTACCTTGGTAAATATCAAAATGGATGTTTTTACACCTGTGTAAGGTTTAAATGCACCACTTGGTAGTGATATAACAGCTTCTAACTTGTTATCCTTTAAAAGTATTTCTCTAGTTAGTTTTTGTGCTTTACTACCTCCAAATAAAACACCTTCAGGAATAATTACAGCAGCTTTCCCTCCTGTACGAAGCATTTTTGAAATGCGCATAAGAAATAACAATTCACTATTAGTTCCTGTAATTTTGAGTTGCTCACTCATTCCGCCTTTATCAATTCTACCCGTAAATGGAGGATTTGCCAATATTATTGAGTATTCTCCATCCTTATGCTTTTTGTCATATTTTTTAGAAAGTGAATCTGTATTTTCAATTTGAGGTACTTTAATGCCGTGTAGCATTAAGTTCATCAACCCAATTCGAACCATTGTTTGGTCAATATCAAAACCGTAAAATGATTTTTCCCAAAGGTTTTCCCATATTTCTTGATCATTTATTTTATCTCCTCCAAACCTTCTGAACCTTTTTAATCCGTTTTCATCTTCAATGATTTCTTCAGGACTGGTGTGTTTAGTTAGAATGTATTGGTAAGCACCCACCAAAAAACCACCGGTTCCACAAGCTGGATCACAAATTTTATCATTCCAGTCTGGGTCAATAATTTCACACATTAATTGGATTAAATGTCTCGGAGTACGAAATTGACCGTTTTTACCTCCTGAACCCATTTCATCAATAAGGTATTCATATAAATCCCCTTGTGTATCCTGAAATTGTTGTCCTTCGTCTTGTTGTTGCTTTATGTCTTGGAAAAGTTCATCAATAGATTTAACAGCTTCATCTAACAATGCTGAATTGTTTATGCTAAACATTGCATTCTCCATATATCTTGAATATGGTTGAGAAGGATCATTGAGATTTTTTATAAACGGAAATGCTTTTTTAGATACTATTTCCAACATAATATCAGGGTCGAGTTCTGAAAAATGTGACCAGCGACAATCTTCTTTTCCTTCAAAAATAGATTTAAACTCTTTTTCGTCAAATGTTGCTTTAGCTTTTTCAAGTGCATCTGCATCATCAATTCTTCGCATAAAGAGCAGATAAGAGATCTGTTCAATAGCTGTGATAGGATTAGTAATACCTCTGCTCCAAAACTTTTCCCAAAGTTTATTGATTTTCGATTTTAATTCGTTTGATAACATTAGGCCGTATATTTTTTTGTTACTCTTACTTTTCTTGTCTTATACATAATCAACTATTTGTTTGAAATGATTAAATCCTTAACATCTATATCTAGAATTATAGCAATTTCCATTAGTATTTCTAATCTCGGTTGTTGTCTGTTCTGTACATAAGCATTCACCATATTGTAGCTTTTCCCTAATTTCTCCGCAAGCCAAATTTGCTTGATGCCTTTTTCTTCCAACACTTCCTTAATTCTGTTCATTTTCAGACGTTGTTTATTTAGCAACTAATGTAAGTAGTTTTTTGAAATTATCTCATAAAGTTGTGGGTTTTATTCTCGTTTTTCTGTGTGGGTGGTGGTGGAGAAAGGCAAGCTCTTTTGTGGCGGAGGCACGGAGCTACAAATGTGCTTGACCGTGCGGTGGGCTTTTTTTTAGCTTGCA
>JBNMNM010000241.1:0-4985 GCA_051275585.1 bacterium
AACTTTAAAATTTGTCATTAAATCATGTAAGACTTCAAGGACAAGAAAAAAGTTTCTAAAGCAAATTAAGAAAAAAATTAAAAATAAGGAAATTCAAGTAACTCATGAGCAATTGTTGTTATTTGATAAGAGATTTTGATAAAGGAGTATCCTATCCTTTTGCATGAGTTGTTTCTTTTTTGAAATAAAGAGCAAATATTATAATGAAAAGAGGAACAACAAGCATATATCCATAACGACATAATTTATCTCCACTTGTGTGAAAGATAATTAAACCTTGAAATGCAATTAATAAAGGAAAATAAAACCAGCCAATACTGATCGAAAAAACACAATTTAATATGGAATGTTCTTTTAGTTGTTCTTTGGTAGGAATGAAATTAAAAGGATCTCTTTTAATCGTAATAGTTTGTTTATTAATTACTTTTTCAAAATCAGTATGGATAGATCGAAACATTCTTTCTTGCTTCAGGTAATACCCATCTAAATAGACAAAAGCCAGCAAAGGTAATAGCCAAACTAAATCTTGAATTACTTTTGTCTCTGATTTAGCAAAAAAGGTAAATAATGCAGAAAAGACTACTAAAAACCACGCTTTTAACTGAAAAGAATTCCTCGACATTCGTAAAATAATCCCCTGAATTATTTCTATTGATTTAATCAAAATGTCTTGATTTTCATTCATGGATAAATCCTTTTATAAAGTGTATTTTACTTCAAAAAAAACTGGAATTTTGAAAAAGAGATTGTTTTAAACATTACTTCAATTTTCCTAATGCTATTATTTCTTTTTTACTCCAAAGAATAATCAAATCCAAGAAGTTTCTAAACAGAAAAAGAAATATAGCTAAAACTCTGAAAATATAAGTGATTTAACTTTTTTTAAAATATTTACTCTTTCTAAAACAAAGAAAATAAAGTAACCATCCAATCATGTTCTTACAGAAGCAATTTTATGATTCAAGTCTAAAAAGCATTAAATAATTTAGGTTCTAAAATGAGCGATAAGTTATCTCAGTTAAAAAATATGACCGTTGTGGTTGCTGATACTGGTGACATTGAAGCAATTCAAAAGTATGAGCCACAAGACGCAACAACAAATCCTTCTTTGATTTTTAAAGCTGCACAAATGGAAAAGTACTCTTACTTAGTAAAAGAGGCTGTTCAGTGGGCAAAAGAACAAGGAGGTGATGAAAAAGCTATTTTGGATAACACCATTGATAAACTTTCTGTGAACTTTGGAATTGAATTATTAAAATTAATTCCTGGAAGAGTTTCTACTGAAGTTGATGCTAGACTTTCGTTTGACACTGGACAAACAGTTGAGCGAGCAAGAAAAATTATTGCTTTATACAAAGAGAAAGGAATTTCTGCTGATCGGATTCTAATCAAAATTGCTTCTACATGGGAAGGAATCAAAGCAGCTGAAATTTTAAAGGAAGAAGGCGTTGACTGTAACCTGACTTTACTTTTTGGTTTTGGACAAGCTGTTGCTTGTGCTGAAGCTGGAGTATTCTTGATTTCTCCATTTGTAGGACGAATTCTTGATTGGTTCAAAAAAAGTACAGGAAAAGACTCTTATGCTTCTGAAGAAGATCCAGGTGTTCTTTCTGTTGAAAAAATTTACAACTATTACAAAAAGTTTGATTACAAAACAATTGTGATGGGTGCAAGTTTTCGAAATGTAGATGAAATCCTACAACTTGCGGGTTGTGATCATTTAACAATCAGTCCAGCACTTTTGGAAGAGCTACAAACTTCAGAAGGTGAGCTTTCTGCAAAACTTACTGTTGAGAAAGCGAAACAAGACAATATTGAAAAAATAGAAATGGATGAAAAAACCTTCCGTTGGCTTCTCAACGAAGATGCAATGGCAAATGAGAAACTTGCAGAAGGAATTCGAAATTTCAGTATAGACTTAGAAAAATTAGAAGAATTAATCAAAAGTTTTCATTAATTTTTCTGATTTAAAAAAGCATTGGTTTCAGTGTAGATTGTATCTAGACTGAAGCGATTTTGATAGGCTTCTTGTGCTTGTTTTGACAACACTTGAAGCCGTTCCTCATTATTAATCCATTCCAATCCTTTGATTAACTCCTCTCTACTTTTTTCCTCACAGATATACCCTGTTTTTTGATGTTCAATCACTTCTGGCAAGCTTCCTGTTGGAAATGCAATTACAGGAATTCCCATTGAAAAACTTTCTACTGTTACTCGACAATTCACCTCACTATCCCACGAAGGAACAACTACAAAATCAATTGTTCTTAAAATATCGCCTAAATCTTCTCGGAAACCTAAGATTGTTACCTGCTTTTCTAAATTATGATTTTTGATGAATGCTTCTAATTCCTTTAATTCTTCTGGATATTCATCTAAATCTTTAACAAGAAAAAGTAAATGTAGTGATTTTTCCTTAATTTTATCTAGTGCTTCAAGAAGAACCATATGACCTTTCACTGTTTGAGTTCTTCCAATCAAGGCCATTACTTTTGATTCTTTTTTAATTCCTAATTCTTCTCTGATTTCATCAATCGTCTTTTTTGTTTTTGGTTCTGTAGGACTATCTGCATAATAAATTGTTTTTATTTTTTGATTGGGGAGTTCTAATTCTTCCACCCAACTTTTTACCTTATCACCTGCGGCAATTACACCATCACAACCTTTTTTTCCAAATAACCATTGGTTAAAAATATTCTTTTTAGGAGGTCGAGCCTCTCCTCTAGTTTTAAAATATTGAATTTGTTTTCTTAACTTTCTGATCCATGTAAATAAAAAGGAACCATTAGACTTAAAACTGTTAATAAAAGTAATTTTATTTTGATCAATAAATCGTAAAATTCGAAAGAAATTAAGAAGAATCTGAATGGGTGAAACTGTATCTAGATGAATGCCTTGAACTATTGGAATATTTGCTTCAATTGCTTTTTTATGAACGGGTGAACCTTCATTTACAATCAACCAAACTTTTGCTCCTTTCTGAATAAATGCTTTTGCAAAACTAATTGCATAAGCAGCTTCCGCATTCCACCATCGAACATTAATTGAAACTAATATGTGTTGATCTTTCAATTTTATTTCCTAAGTCGAAATTGTTGAATAGGAGGATAAATAAATTGCCAATTTACAACCAAAATCTCTTTTGGGAATTTACCAGGTAATGCAGGTTGTTCAAAAGAGCTTACCAGTGCTTGGATCACTCTTAATTCCATTTCAGGAGTTACTTTTGAGTTAAATACCTTATATCCAATCAGTTTTCCTGATCTACTTAATCGAACTTGAATCCAAACACTACCACCTTCTGGTTTTTTCCCTGTTAAATAATCAGTTGCAGGTCTCCACCACTTTCGCAAATCTACCGCCCAATTCTTTGCATATCGCTTAAAATTCCATTGATAGGTATTCATAGAATATCGAATTCCATGATTATTGGTTTGTTCTGGTTTGGTTCCTCGGAATGTATTTCGAAGTGATTCAGGAATTTGATTTTCTGGCTTCTTAATTTTTTTTTGTTTAAATTGTTTTTTGAGAAGGATTGGATCTTTTCCCGCAAATTGTCGCCCTTTATTATGTTTAGGAATAAACGGCCTTGTTGCTTCTTGTGAAGAACTACTTGATTGTTTTTGTTTTGAGGTATTATTTGAATTCTTTTTTGTAAGTTTAAATGGAGTTATTTTTTTAGGAAGACTCTTTTTAACTACCTTCTGTTTATTTCTTGATTTGTCTTTAGGAGTTCCATTTCCAATTTTATTGGAAAGTAATTTTTTATTTTTTGGTGTAAGAATTAAAGGCTTTTTTCCTTTTATTTTTTTTTTGGACAATAATTTTTTATTTTTTAGCTTCTTAGGAATAATGAGCTTCTTTTTCTTTAACTTCTTAGAAATGAGCAATTTTTTCTTTTTTAACTTCTTAGGAACAATAAGCTTCTTTTTTTCTAATTTCTTAGGAATGAGCAATTTTTTATTTTTTAGCTTCTTAGGAATAATTAGTTTTTTCTTCTCTAATTTTTTTAACTGTTTTTTTTTAAGCTGTTTTAGAGGTGGCAAAGTCTCTTCTGCTTTTTTAGGTGGAACTGTGAGGTCAATCTCAATTGAATTTTTGCTCAATGAGGGTAAAAGATTTTGATTAATCCATTTTGATAAAAAAGAAAATAGAATCAGGTGAGCAACAATCGTAACCAATAAAATGGATAGTTGACTCGTTTTATGAATTGCCATTAGTTCCAAACACAACTTTTTTATAGTGATGAACTCGGAGTAAATCAAGTAAAGCAATCACTTTTCCATGAGGAATATTTTGATCAATATTTAAAACAACTTTTTGCTTTCGATCATAACGTTTGTGTTGAATTTCTTTTCCTAAATTACTCCATACAAATTTCTTTCCGTTTAAAAAAATTTCATTGGAGTTCTTCATACTCAAAATTAAATTTTTTGTAGTATAAATCTTTGATGCTGTTTTTACTTTTTGAGGTAAATTAATCCCAATCGCTTTTTGCTGAGAAAACTGAGTGGTTACTGCAAAGAAAATAATCAGCAAAAATAAAATATCAATAAGAGAAGTAAGATTAATTTGTGGTTTCTTACTTTCTGACTCAAATAATTTCATAATTTATTTTTGGACCATTTGATCGTGGAAGCCATCTACAAGTAGGTTAATTTGATTTTCTGCTTCAATCAGTAGATTTTGAATGTGACGATTTAGAAGATTATAAGCAATCAATGCTGGAATTCCAATGAAAAGTCCTGCAACGGTTGTGAACAACGCTTGAGAAATCCCAGAAGACAATGCACTAATTTTTGCTTCACCCATAGCAGACAAACGAGAGAAAACCTCAACCATTCCTAGTGCAGTTCCAAGCAAACCAAATAATGGAGCAATTCCAGCGATAGTTTCAAGGAAAACCATTCCTCGTTCCAATTGATGTTTCTGCTTTCGTGATAAATCTGCAATTCGTTCTTCTAGCCGTTCGTGGGGCATAGGAA
>JBNMNM010000242.1:0-4952 GCA_051275585.1 bacterium
CTGATAATTCCTGATTACTTGAATCATAGTGAGATACATCCAAATTCTTTTCTTGGGAGATATCTGTATCAATTTGAAGAATGATAACTTCATTATTAACAACATCATCCCGAAATCGAGTTGTTTTTAAATAATCTAATAAAAGTTCCCACCCTCCATAACCACTTTGTTTGGCATCTGTTGTATCAAATGGTGGTTGTAGATAAGTAATTTCATCATCTAAATATTCGTCATCAAAGAAACCACAAAGAATATTTTCAAGAGCGATTTGATCAGTAATCCCTTCACAAGCTAAAGCAAATTTCATAATTTTTCTCTAAAACCCTTTTGGTAAACCGCCAATGTATCCCCGTAACATTGCTTCGGAGAGTTTTAAAGGTTCATCAGTCGATGATTTAGGTTTATTGGAAGCATCAATTTGTTTTAGTCGAGTGTGACCTTTTCGATTTCTGGAAACAACAAATAGTTTTTGTTCCTCATCATTCAAATCAATTCCATCTAAAATAGCTGGATTATGAGTTGTTAAGAATAACTGTTTATCAAACTTTTTTGCTAATTTTACTAAATCTTGAATTAGGCGAGTACACAGTTTTGGATTAAGGGACGCATCAATATTATCGATGGCAAAAATGGCGGGAGTTTTATCAGAAACAATTAATGTGATGTAAAACAAAATAAAAAGAAAACCTTCATTTGCACTTCTTTGGTCAAACCAACTTTCTAAGTAATGATCTTCAATTTTGACTCGTTGCTCAGATGAAAGGTCATCATTGATTTCAATATTTTTAAACCAGTCAAAAAGATCTAATCCTTCAAAAATAATTTCTAGTTTTTCTTTATCTTGATCAACATGCATTAATTTCAGAAGTTTTAATAATCCTTCACCATTAATCCCTAAAGGTTCAACTTGCCCTTCTTTATAAAAATTTCTGAGAGCTGTATTTTCTGGAGAATAGATTAAGAAATCTGGAAGTATATTTAAATTTGATCTTTCAACCAATTTTATAGAGTTTTCTATTTCTTTTGAAAAGTTTAACGCTAAAAAGGATTTCATTAATTTTTTGGGAAATCCTTCTATCAACGTTATCATTGGTTCGAGATATTGAGCTATTTCTTCATCAGATGCATTTGTGCTTTTTTTAAATTCAGAAATTTGTTCATCTGCTATATAAGAACTAATATGTCTCTTTGATTTCCATTTTGAATAAGATTGGTTATCGTTTTCTAAAGTATATAGCTGTGGAAATTGATAGAATTGTTCTTGAAATGTAATTTCAATTGGTTCTGTTTGAGTTTCTTTTGTAAAAGCTGACCGCATTAAAGTTGGATCAGTCACACGAATTCCTCTAGAGCTTAAAAATTCATTATCAAGTTTTCCCGATTCAGCTCCTCCAGCTAAAGCCAAAGCTTCAAGAATATTACTTTTTCCACATCCATTTTCACCAATGAACAAGTTTACTCGTCCTGGTTTAAAGTTCAGCTCTTGAATTGATTTGAAGTTTTTAATCGTAATTTCTTGAAGCATAGTAATAATTTTCTACAAACAAATGGTATCAATTGGAAGAATTCTATTAGGAATGAATCCTAATTTAAATCTGCTTTATTGACAATTAGTTTGTCTTGAGAGTGAACCATTCTATCAAACTTTAAAAAATACAAAATACTTGCATCTTAAATAATTATGATTGCTGAGTAAGCAATGGAAGAAAACTCTTTTCTAGAATTTTCATTGGAGTTGCACCAACAAATGTTTTTTGTAGAACTCCTTTTTGATCAATCAAATATAGAGTTGGTACTCCCATGATTTGATATTTTTTCTTTGTGATTTGAACTTGATCCATTGTTAATGGGTAGATCAATTTTAGTTTTTTTATTGTTTTTTGAACGTATTTTTCAGAAGTTCCAAAACTAATTCCTATAATAACAAGTCCATCCTTTTTATATTTTTTATAGAGCTTATTTAATTCAGGCATTTCTTTTAGACAAGCATTACAACCTCGTTGCCAGAATTGAAGTAGAACTACTTTGTTCTTAAAGTCGGAAACTTTAACAACATTTCCTTTTAAATCAAGAACTGCTAATTTTGGAGCTTTTTTACCAACCGCAAGAACTCGTTTTTCTCGGTTACATCCAGCAAATAAAAATAGAGATGCAATAACAAAAATCGTAAATAAATTAAATTTACGATTTGTCCAAAAAGACAAAGATTTAAATGAAGTCATTATTTTTCCTCTAGATTTTCTTTGCAAATAATTAAAGTTAGGCAATTTTAGCAATTTCTTGAATACTGTCTATTTTTCCGTGATTAAGTCGTAATACTCTTTCTGCAAGTTCTCCCATATCTGGATTATGAGTCACCATGATGATGGTTTTTCCTTCTGAGTGAAGTTGTTGGAAAAGTTCAATTACAAGTTTTTCATTTTCTTCATCTAAGTTTCCAGTAGGCTCATCAGCAAGAAGAAAAGCAGGCTGATTGATAATTGATCTTGCAATACAAACTCGTTGTTGTTCTCCACCAGAAAGCTGTGATGGTAAATGTGTCATACGATGCCCCATTCCAACTCGTTTGAGTGCTGCAATTGCATCTTCTTTGTCTGTGACACTATGGTAATACTGCGAAAGCATCACGTTTTCTAGAGCGGTTAAATAAGGAACAAGATGGAATTGTTGGAAAATTAAACCAATTCTTTCTCTACGAACTGTTGTTCGTTGCTTTTCGCTTAATAATGCAGTGTTTTTATCTTCAAGATAATAGTCGCCTGATGTTGCAGTATCTAAGCATGAAAGAATATTAAGCAAAGTACTTTTTCCAGAACCAGAAGGCCCCATGATAGCTAACCATTCACCTTCTTCAACTTCAAAATTGATATTTTCAAGAGCTGTTACAAGCTCAAATTTCTTGGATAGATTTTTGATTTCAAGGACATTTTTATTCATCATTCTCCTTTTAAAACTTGAGCAGGTAGAATATTTACCGTCATTCGAACTGGGATGATTGCTGCAATCACAGCGGTAACAATCGAAATACTAAATGTTAAGGGTAGAACAATAAATCGAAAGGATATCGAAGAATTGAAGACACTTTGACCAATAACTTGTGCGAGAATAAAACCAAGAACAGATCCTGCAATAACACCTAAAAATACAATGATTGCTGTTTCAGACATAAACAAAAGAACTATTTTAGGGTTCTCAGCTCCTAACGCTTTCATTAATCCAATTTCTTTTGATCGTTCAACAACCATTGCAACTAGTGTTGTCATAATGCATAACGAAGTTGCTAAAAGAATCATGATTGCAACAAGACTCAATAATCCTTCAATTTTGCCTAAAATTTTTCCTTCTGAATAAGAAACTTTTCTCAAAGGACGAGCATCAATAAAAGGAAGTTGTTTTTCTAATCGGTCTGCTAACAAATCAATATTCATACCTTGAGTCCCTAGACTAAGCATGGTGTGATTTATCTTCCCTTCCATTCCTAGAACCTTTTGAGCCAATGACAAATTTACAAAAATTTGTTCATCTTCAGCAGCTCCACTTTCAAAAATCCCTTTGATTTTTACTTTTTTAGAAATGTTTAATTTACGGTTGGTGATGGTAACCATATCTCCAATAGTAAGCTCCATTTTCTTCGCAAGAGACTTACCAACCATTGCATGTTTTTGATCAAAATCAACAGTGATCCACCTTCCTTTGACTCGCCAATATGAAGAGAGCTTTTTAAATCCAGAAAACTCTACTCCTGCAATTACTGCATTTCCCAAATCAAGACGAGTTACACCATAAATATAGGATGATTTTGCAATGATTTTTTCTTGAGAAATTAGTTCTAATGCTTTTTCTAATGACTTTTGCTTGATTGTGACTGAACCACTAGATGTTCCTGAACCAATAAAAAAGTTCGCTCCATATGATTTTAACTCCTGATTCATTTTGATTGAAATATCAAAATAAATACTAAGCAATGCTGTGGTAATTGATGCACCAATCATCACAGAGCAAAAAGCAATAAATACTCTGCTTTTTCGGACTCGTAACGATTGTAGTAAGATGCGTAAAAACATAATAAAAATAAAAAATAGTTTTTTAAAATTACGTGAATTCTATAGAAATATTATTTTCTTCCGTGTAAAATTTCTGCTGGATATAATTTTGTAATCATTCTTGATGGAACATAAGAGCCTGCGAGTACAATCAGAGTAGAAATAATAACAATGACTGGTAGCACAATAAAGTTCATAGAAACAGTTGACTTAAAAACACTTAGGCTAATGACTTGAGAGAGTCCTGTACCTGCAAAAAATCCAAAGATACCTCCAATGACTCCAATCATTGCGGCTTCTGTCATAAATAGAAGATAGATTTCTTGAACTGGTGCCCCTAATGCTTTCATCAACCCGATTTCAGGTGATCGTTCCATGATCGTAGTACTCATTAAGGAGGAAATCCCTAAAGCTGATGCTAAAAATGCTGTGATTGTTACCACTAACATAAGAAGCTGAATTTTCTTAACTACACTTCCTTCACTTGCGGCCACTTGCCAAATTGGTTTTGGAGATGCATTTGGAATTGCTTCTTCAATCTGATGGGAAATGGTACTGACATAAGCTGTGCAATACCATCGGTCATATTCTTCAGTGTTTAGTACATCTAAGTTTTGTCTTGCTCTACGTGAAAGTGAATTTTCTGGAACTGTTAATGCTCTTACTTTAATTGAGTGTAATTTACCTTTTGCATTCGCTAAATACTGAGCTAGAGCCAGTGTTGTCACAATTGAATTTTCTTCTGTTCCACCAGTTTGTAAAATTCCTGTAATAGTTAAGCTAGCTTTTCGAGCAGAATCTTTCCAAAAATGAACCTGAATTTGATCACCAATTTTCCACTTTTTTCTTTTCGCAATTTCTTTTCCAATCAGAACTTCTGATAAATTTTTATCATTTGGCCACTTTCCA
>JBNMNM010000243.1:0-4951 GCA_051275585.1 bacterium
AATGGAAAAGTTAAATCAAAATTAAATAAGGCTATCTTAGATCAAGGTTGGAACGAATTTCAAAGACAAATAGAATACAAACTAGGTTGGAATGGTGGAACTTTTGTTCTCATCAATCCTAAAAATACTTCGAGAATGTGTTCTAAATGTAGCCATACCGAAAAAGATAACCGAAAATCACAAAGTATATTCCATTGTAAAAAGTGTGGCTTCAAAATCAATGCTGATTTGAATGCCGCACTCAATATATTAGCGTTTGGTCTAAGCGTGATTGCTTGTGGAAAAACTAAGCTAACTACTTGAGTTTAACCCAAGAATCCTCTTCCTTTAGGGAGAGGAGAGTTCAAAGAGTAAGAATTGCATCAAGAGCAGAAGTTGCATTCCGTTTGATGATATTGATATATCCTTCTTGTCTAGGAAGAACATTCAATGCAAAGTACTCAGTAAGTACAAGTTTGTTATAGTAAAATCTTACATCAAGATTTTCCTTCGCAAGTTCTTTGATGTTTGAGAAGTCAATATCTAATTCCTCAAGAGCTTTTTCTGATGCAATACCTTGTTTGATAAGGTAGAAGCACCCTAAAATATCTCCAAAAAGTCGAAGAATATTTCTTGCAGGAAGAACTTGTTCATCAGCCGTTCTGTCTTTTGCACTATTAGCATAGTCCGAAATAACAACGATTAAACCACCAACATAATCTAACCAAGTTCGAATGCTTTCTTTTAATACTTCTGTCTGAGCAACATCATCACTGATAGTATTAAATTCTTTGATTAGATTTTGGAAAAGTCGTCCTTTATGAATAGTTAGTTTTCGGCCAATTAAATCAAGAGCCTGAATTCCATTTGTTCCTTCATAAATTGGAGCAATCCGAAGATCACGGTAGTTTTGTTCAAGAGGAAATTCCTGAGTATATCCAACACCACCAAGAATTTGAATTCCTGTTGATACTGTTTCAAGTCCTTCATCTGTGCTGTAAGCTTTTGCAATGGGAACATGAATATCAGCTAAATCTTGATAATATTCACGAGTTTCTTCAGGACCATACTCAGCCATATCAAGGTAATATGCTGTTGCATAAGTCATCCCACGAGTAGCATCAATAGACGATTTCATTTTTACTAAAGAATCTTTAATGTCTGCATGCTCAACAATCTTAACACGCTCAGCACCAGCATTTTTTCCAGCAGAAATTGAAACACCTTGAGTTCGCTCGTTAGCAAATGCAAGTGCATTTTGATATGCAGCAGCAGCTTGACCAACACCTTGTAATGCAACACCAAGTCGAGCTTCATTCATCATTTGGAACATTTGAGCCATTCCACGATTTGTTTCTTGAAGCAAATATCCGTGACAATCGCCTTCATCACCAAAACTAAGAACCGTTGTTGCTGATCCTTTAATTCCCATTTTGTGCTCAAGACTAACAGCATGTACATCATTGAAAACTAATCCATCATTTTCAATTCGGTGCTTAGGAACAATAAATAAGGATAATCCTTTTGTTCCAGCAGGAGCACCAGGTGTTCGAGCAAGTACAAGGTGAATGATGTTACCACCAAGATCTTGTTCTCCACCTGTAATGAAAATTTTATTTCCTTGAATTAAGTAATGATCACCATCTTCTGCTTTTTTTGCAGTTGTTGCTGCATCACCTACATAACTTCCAGCATTTGGTTCTGTAAGACACATACTACCAGTCCATTCACCAGTATACATTTTCTCACAGTAAGTAGCTTTATCTTCTTCGCTACCAAAACTATAAATCAGACGAGAGGAACCTACAGTGAGTATTGTGTATAACCAAAACGCAGGATTTGCACCATTAAGAGCTTCTTTTACAGCCATTCCAATAGTTTCAGGAAGACCTAATCCACCGTATTCTTCAGGTGATGTAATTCCTAACCAACCAGCATCACTAAGCTGTTTCCAAGCATCTTTAAATCCTGTTGGAGTTGTAACTTTACCATCTTTTAAGATAGCACCTTCTACATCTCCAACTTTATTAAGTGGAGCAAGAACTTTCTCTGAGAATTCAATTCCAGCACTTACTGTTTCTCGGAACGTTTCTTCATCAAAATCAGAGAACTTATCAAGTTTTGCAAGTTCACCAACATTAAGAACATTATGTAATAAAAATTGAATATCTCGAAGCTCTGCTTTATATTCTGTACTGCTCATATACTAAACCTTTTCTTGTAGAATAATAATGTATCGAATTAATATGGTATCTCTTTTATAGGTAGGACGGTTTATTACAGAGGATTATCAAATATCTGTCAAAAGGATTTTTTTTATTCAGAATGAATAAAAAATATTTTAATAATTTACTTCTCAGAGTACAACGTGGCAAGCCATTAATATTCCTAATTGGCTTAGGATTAGACATAAAGATTGTTACGTATTTTTTATTAATAACAATTTCAACGATTAAAAATAGAAATTATCAAGTTTTATATCATTATTATTATTTGATTTTGTGAGGAGATTTTTTTAATATGGGAGATGCTTCAATTCAATTATATACGATTGCAATTGCTTTCGGTGCTGGAATAGGGCTGATAATTTTAGCACATCATTTAAATATTCCAGCTATTGTGCCTTTGTTAATTGGTGGCGTAATTTTAGGTCCAGAAGTTTTAGGTGTACTTGATCCAAGTACATTAAAGGAGGGGCTTCGATTAATTATTGCGGGAGGTGTAGCGATCATACTGTTTGAAGGTGGCTTAACTCTAAATCCAGAAGGATTTCGTAAAGCTCCAAAAACAATATGGCGATTGCTTACCATTGGTGTTTTAATTACATGGTTTGGAACTGCATTTTCAGTTTATTTTCTTTTTAAACTTCCTTTAGCAATGTCGTTTTTAGCTGGAAGTTTAATTATTGTTACAGGTCCTACTGTAATTACTCCTTTATTAAGTCGGATTGGTCTAAAACCTACACTTCATCATATTTTACATTGGGAAAGTGTTCTGATTGATGCTTTGGGTGCTTTTATTGCTGTGCTTTGCTTTGAGTGGATCAGTATTGGAGATACAAATTCATTTCTTCCTCTAGAATTATTTATTAAACGTGTCTTTGTAGGAGCAGGAATTGGGCTTGTTGGTGGGCTTATTATTAATTGGTTATTACGACAAGAATGGTTTCATGATCGTCATGTAAATATTTTTGTATTGGCAATGTCTGTTTTTCTTTATGGTGTTTCTGATAAAATTGCTCATGAATCTGGAATTTTAGCTGTTACTGTTGCAGGGTTTATTTTAGGACTAAGAAAACCACCTCGGTTAAAAAATATTGTTCAATTCAAATCAGAATTAACAGACTTATCAATTTCGATTCTTTTTGTGTTATTGGCTGCAAAACTAAAATTTGGAGATTTTTTACAGCTTGGATATAAAGGAGTTATCTTAATTGCAATTGTACTTTTTGTTATTCGGCCACTTTCTATTTTCATTTGTACATTTGGTACAGATGCGACAATTCAAGATAAATTGTTCCTTTCTTGGTTAGCTCCAAGGGGAATTGTTGCAGGATCAATGGCTGCTTTGTTTTCTTTGGCTTTATCTGAAAAAGGCTTTGAGCATGCTAGTTTTTTAGAAGCATTTACATTTAGTATTATTGGAGTAACTGTTGTTCTCCAAGGATTATCTAGTGGTTTTATTGCCAATTTTTTAGGTGTAAAGGCGAAAGAAAAACAAGATTGGATTATTATTGGTGCTCATGTGTTTTCAAGAAAAATTGCTACATTTATTCAGGATGTAACTGGAAATAATGTGACATTACTTGATCTAAATGCAGATGCAGTTCGAGAAGCTGAAAAAGAAGGATATCAAGTACTTCTTGCAGATGCCCTTGCGATTGATACAATTCCATCAGATATTATGATTACTGTTGGTCATATGTTGGCTTTGACTGATAATCGAGATCATAATCATCATATTTGCGAAAAGTGGGCATCATATCTTGATAAAAAACAAGTTTATCGCTGGTCGTCTCGAAGTACTGTTTTAGAAAGCCAAATTGGTGGAATGGGGGTTCCTGTTTGGACAGAGTTACCAAAACCATCACAAGTGGCCTATTCCCTAAAAAATCAAGAATCGAGTATTTTTTATAATACAAACTCAGAAGTTGTACCAAAACCACCAAAAGGAAGTATTCCTCTTGTTTGGCTAGAAGATAAAAAAATTCATTTAAAAGCATTAAACGTTAATAGAATTCCGATTGGACGTGCTCTTTTTTATCGGCAAGAAGTAAATCATCTTCCATTTTTTATTCATCCAGAACATGTGGTAAGGTATGATTCAATCAAATTTGATGAGTTGTTACCAAATATCTTAAAGAAGGCTTTATCAACTTATCCAAACTTGCCTTACAACGAAATTTTATCTGAATTATTCGAGCGAGAAAAAAACTTTCCAACATTATTAAAGAATGGAGTTGCAGTTCCACATGCACATTCTTCATTGGTTAAATCTCCTTTTTGTTTAATTGCACAAATTCCTGATGGAATGGACTGGGCAAATGGAGCTGGAGAGGAAAAAGTTACATTAGTCTTTTTATTATTGAGTCCGTCTGATAATCCTGAAAAACATTTAACCATGTTAGCTGAGATTGCAAAAATTGCTTCTGATAAAGACCTTGCACTACAAATTTTAAAAAAACAAACAACAGAAGAAATTTTAGAAGTAATGAGACAAAAAAAAAGAATTAAAAATTCATAAATCTTTTCTCATTTGCTATTAAAATTTGGATAAATTATTGAATGTCCAAGTAAAAAAATCTGGGGAATGAGTTATCTAATTTGCAGTTTTAATTCGAATGACAAAAAAAATAGAAGATTTAGAAAAACAAATTGCTGAGTTACAGTTTGAAAATGAACAATTAAAAACAAAGCTTTCCAAAAAAGAACAAGGATTAACAAAGAGACATTATCAAGTTCTGCTTGAGTTT
>JBNMNM010000244.1:0-4946 GCA_051275585.1 bacterium
TGCATCATAAGGTCTTGACCTATATTAACCCTGTTTTACGTAGTCTTCGTAATGTTGGTGTTAAATTGAGTATTGTTAATAACAATCACTTAAGAGTTTTAATTTTTCATGATATACCTCCAAATCAAGAGGCTGCTTTTCAAAGACAACTTGAATGGATACAAAAAAATTGGAATATTGTTTCTCCTGAAAAATTTGAAAAGATGATCTCAGGTAATGAACCAATCATTGGTAAAAACATATTGATTACATTTGATGATGGTTTGCTTAGTAATCGTATAGTAGCTGAGAAAATCTTAAATCCGATGGGAATCAAGGCTCTTTTTTTTGTTGTTTCTGATTTTGCGGATATTAGTGATCGTGATGAAGCACATCAATTTATTGCTGATCATATTGTTCCAGAAGCAAAGAAAGAAGATATTCCTAAAAACTGGAATAATATGGAATGGTCTGATCTAAGTGCTCTGTTAGAACAAGGACATACTATTGGATGTCATACCAAGAGACATACTAGGTTGTGTGATGGTGTGACAAAGGATCAACTTGTTGATGAACTAATTACAAGTGCTAATTATATAGAGAGTAAACTTTGTAATCAAGTTAAGCATTTTGCTTTTACTTTTGGGGATATTGATAGCTTTAGCCAAGATGCTTTGTCCGTTGCTAGTAGTAGGTTTCAATATATTTATTCTGGTGTTCGGGGAGACAATACAAAGGGAGTTTCACCATTAGCTATACGACGAGATGCAGCCGCATCACAAAATACAAGTTATGAATATTCTATTTTTGAAAATAATCTGTTAGATGCTTTTCTTGGCGGTGTTGCAGACTTCCGTTATAGAGATCCTCGCAAAAAATTGGATTTATGGAGTCAATCAATTAGCCATAATGAGTAATTTAACCTTTGCCCCATTACTATCATGGGAAAATGCTTTTAAAGCAATACTTGTTGCAGAAACCTCTGATAGGAACCTCGCTTCTCCTTGGTTGCAAGAAAATGAAGAATGTTATTGGCTTTCACGCTCAGCATGGTCATTTTATTTAATTGCCAAATTTAGAATGCGTGTGATGAAAAAAAAAACGATTACAGTATGGTTTCCTGATTATTTTTGTAACGCATCAATTGCTCCATTACGCACTTTAGACGTCACTCTAAAATTTTTTCCGATATTAAAGGATGGCAATCCAGATCTATCTGCTTTTGATGACTTGTTAAATGAAGGAACGCCTGATTTAATCGTTGCTGTACATTATTTTGGAAAGCCAGCATCAATAAAGCAATTGTCTGATTTTTCTACCAAAAATAAAGTTTGGCTTATAGAAGATGCAGCACATGTTCTCCAGCCAATAGATGAGATAGGGAAATATGGTGATTTTGTTCTATATAGTCCTCATAAAAGTCTAGCAATTCCAGATGGAGGGTTACTGATTTCTCGTGAAAGTGGCCCAGGAAAAATCACAAAAGCTATACAGGAACAGTTTAATTTTAAACAAATCTATAATTCTATTATTGGTCAAGGTTATCCTGCTAAAAGAATGACTTTGAAGTGGCTTGTTAAGCGTTTATTACAACAATCTGGAGTTCATGTAAATCGCACAGGGCCTGAATTTCAAGAAGGTGATGTGGTAAATGCGAATGTTGAGGATTTTCCTCACCCAAGAATGAGCAAAGTTTCAAAGAAATTATTACAATTAATATTGCCAGCTTTAGAAGAAGAATCTTTTTTTAGAAAAACGAATCAAAAAAAATGGAATGTTTACTTAGAAAAAGATGTAAGTAAGACTGATGTTATTGCATTAACAGGAGATTATATACCTTATTTAGCAATCTTTGCTTGTAAAAATAGCCAAACAGCAGAGTTCACATATTGCTCTTTGCAAGGTAAGAGAATTCCCGTTTCAACTTGGCCTGATTTGCCACCAGAAGTATTACTAGATAAAAAAAAACATAATGTTGCTATTGAGTTGCGTCAGACACGCTTTTTTTTACCTGTACATTCATCATTAAATCTGGATTAAACAGCGTTGTTTAAAAAGCAGGAAACTTAATAAAGGAGTAAATAGATTTGTATACTGTAAAAGAGATAAGATACCCAGAATGGATAACACATTTGCAGAACTTCCAAAATATAAATTTATTGCAGCACTGGCAGTATGGAACAGCAAAAGAACAAACTGGTAAATGGAAAGCTATACGATTTGTTGTTCTTGATGGTAATCAAGTAGTTGCTTTAGTTCAGTTTTTAGCAATAACGCTTCCTTTAGTAGGTGGAATTGCAAGAATGAATCGTGGTCCTTTATTAAGTAAAGAAATTGCAGAAGGTGACCATGATAGTATATCATGTAAGGTTATTAAATCATTAATGATAGAAGCAAAAAGAAGGCGTTGGTGGGTAGTTCAAATTGCACCTGAATTGCCTAATTCAGATACAACTACAAAAACATTGGAAAGTATTGGTTTAAAGAGATTAGAGCAACCTCCCTCTGCATCTGGTTTAGTTTCTCTTTCATGTAAAGAAGAGGACTTATTAATGAGCCTAAAAGGGAAATGGCGGAATTGTTTAAGAAAAGGACAGAAATTAGGCGTTGAGATCTTTACAATATCAGGAAACAGTATGGAATTTAATACGTTGATTACTCGTTATAAAGAGTTACAACAAAATAAAGGATTTCAAGGTATTCCTGATTCATTGATGTTTTCTTTAGCTAAACAAGAAGGTGAAGGATGGGAATTTACACTGTTTATAGCTAGTGAAGAAGGTTCTACAGAGATTAAAGATTCTATTGGAATTTTAGTGAGTATTCGACATGGAGATACATCTACGTATTTTATTGGTACAACAGATGATAAAGGACGAAAGTTACAAGTAAATTATGTGTTGTTATGGGAGGCTATTTTGTATGCAAAACGAAATGGATGTGAATGGTTTGATATTGGTGGATTAAACTCAACAACTCCAAAAGGAATAGCACATTTTAAATCAGGAGTAAATTCTGAATTGTACAGTTTGATTGGTGAATGGCGAGGGTTTATTTTTCCTTGGAAATTTATTAAAAGCAAATGAATGTACTTCATAATCATTTGCTTTTATTTTTTTTAGTAAGAAAACATAATCTTGTTTCAGTAAGTCTTATAATTTGTATGATTGTAAAGGTGGGATGATGCTTGAATACTTAATGAATTACGCTATTTATGTACAATACCCTCTTCTAATTATAATTTTAGTGTACTCATTATTAAGTATGAATCCTTTAAAGAAAAAAGAGATAACACTTGTTGTGTTTATCTCTTTTTTTGGAGTCATTTCATATGTATTTGGTGTGTCTTTAGGTATGAAAACCAATATCAGAGCTATTATTGTACCACTAATTTTTTATGTAGTGATAAATTCAAGATCAGATAAATTATTAAAAATTATTTTTTGGTATTGTTTAGTCTTTACAATTATTGAGGAAGCATTATTTTTTTCAGGAGTTTCTTATTGGGGAATTCTAACTAGATTTATTTTTCTGAGACCTTATGGAGGCTTTTTTGATAATCATTTGAGTGGTCTATTTTTAGCTTCTACATTGTATATATTTGGCCACAAATATCTTGGAGGTTTTTTAGCTACGATATTCTTATCCCTACAAACTCCAGTTGTGTATTCTATTGCTTTTTTAAATAAAAAAAATATTAAGTTTGCGATACTTTTTTCAGGATTTATTATCTATCTTTTGTATACTGTAGGACATCTTAAAATAGAGCAAAAAGATTCAATGCTAAATGCATACATTTCAATGAAAGATTATAGTTATGGTAGTTGTTATTTAACAGGGTGTTCTGCCAATATTATAAATACAGAGAAGATTAAAAATAAAGGTTCTTATCGGTTTATTGATGATATTGGGTTTCTCAGAGTACTTTATTTTTTTGGAGTTCCTTGGTTTTTATTTTATACTTTATTGGTATTTAAAAAGAGCAAATCTGTTGTTATTCCCCTTATTTATTGGTTAACTATTCTGCACTATCCAGTAGTGTTTGGCCTTTTAACTACAGTACTATTGGCAATGAGTATTAATTATTATAATAGACACATTTTTCCCCAGTACATTTCCATAAAACCTCATGTTTGTAAATAAGAACTAATTTGCTGCATCTTTTTTCTTATCTAATATTGTGGTATGAACTCGTATTGAAATAAGTATGACGAAGTTGTTCTTATAACAGTAGTATTTAGTGCAAGACTGAGAATAATAAAATTTCAATCAGCTTCAAAATTATTTGAAGAATCTCTTACATTATAAGAAAGGTAAGGTTGTGATATTTATCAATGCTCTTTCTGCTTTACAAGGAGGTGGGCAGACATACTTACTACATTTATTGAAGAGAATTCCAGAGCATCTTCACAAAAAAGTCATTGTATTAGCTCATCAGAAAAACCAGCATATTTTTGCTCCCTATAAAAGACACATTCAAATTTTAGTTTCTAATTTTGCTTCATGTTCAATTTTTCATCGTATGTTTTTTGAAAATTTCCTCTTGAAACAGATGTTGATTGAAAATAATGTGGAAGTTTTTTTTTCTGTAAGTGGATTGGTTCCAAAATGGAAACTGGAGGGAATTCGTTTGGCTTCTGTGTTCCAAAATCAGCTTCCCTTTGCTTCAACTGAAAGAAAAAGATATCCTTATGGATATATGAGATTTAAGTTTCTTTTACTAAAATTTTTGCAAACACAATCACTAAAGAACTCAGATCTTTGTATTTTTCTCACTAATTATTCACGTAAGATAATTGAATCCAATGTTTCAAAACCTCCTAGACAATCAGTTGTAATTGGACATGGGCTAAATCAATGGTTTCGCAAAAAAAACTCAGGAGAACGACCAAAAGGTCTACCAAAAGAATATGTTTTATATGTTTCTAATCTAGATGTTTACAAAGCACAACTAGAGGTGATTGAAG
>JBNMNM010000245.1:0-4945 GCA_051275585.1 bacterium
TTTTCTTCGGATTCTTTAGGATTGTTTAGTTTGTTTGGAGCAGAGGCATTATCAGTATTTAAATTCATATTTGATGTCCTTAAAATTATTTATGAAAGAAAAGTATATTTTATAAGTAGATAATAGCTGGTTAGGAACAGCTGAAAAATAACTTATACAACTTTATTTTTCCAAGCATTTAGTTTCATCCTCAGCTAGATGAGATTTGTATAAGTTATTCTTTTTTTGATCTTAGTCAGATTTAGCTGATTATCCATTTATGTGAATTATGTGGTTAAGTTGGAGAAAAAATACAATCTGATTTAGCAAGAAAATATTGTAGTCATTGATTAGTAATTTTATTTATATTTTGACAATAGCGAATTTATTCTGATTTTTTATAAAAATAGCTTTTTATGAATAAAGCCTATATCAAATATAGGCTTTATTCATAAAATTAGTACTTCTTCCGAATAGCCTCAACACGTTTGCGATTTGCTCCAAGGTCACTTTTTCCTAGTCGGGATGCAGATCGTACATGCATTATTTTTCCTGTCTCATCTGCATAGAATTCGATATCATCAACATAACCCATTAGTGCAGATTGAAATTCTGCATATAAGTAGTTGTCCTTTTCTTGAACAATAGTTGTTCGTTTCATTCCTTTAATAATTTTTTTAATTGCTTGGATGCTTTCCTTGGCACTTGCTTTGAGAGGAAAACCTTTAATTAAATGTTTTTTGCTTGTTGCTTGAGAAGAAACACAATTGGGTTTGTTAGGACATACTGCAAGTTTTTCTTTTGTAACACCTAAATTCTTCGGTGGTTCTCCTGAACAGTTCAGTAAACTCATTAAACAAACTCCAAGTAAAATAAATTTTAATGTTTTAATCATAATTGCTACTTTCTAAAATAGAATTGTTTTTCTTACGTCATCAAGTTTTTGATGAATAGATTGTTACTCAAGTGTTTCTATATCTGTTGTTTCCTTTTGATGTCACTGTAGTGAAAATACTCAGAAAATAAAAACATGCTCTTGATTAACTTCATTTAATGAAGCTTGCAATCTAAAGTATTTGTTATTTTAATACTTGTTAACCAAGTCATTTTTTAAACATATTGAATTTAAAGAAGATAAAATATGATTAAAAATAAGTGGTTTCTGTAATCAACCTTTCTATTTGCAACTCAGTAACATTTTAGATTGACTTTTTCTTTGAATTGAGAGATAGCTCTCAATTCAAACGCAACAAAGTTGCTTTTTAATAATATCTAAAAAGAATGAGTCAAAGATGAAAAAATTATTTTGCTTTTATTTATTTGTATTTTCTTTGATTGGAACAGGATGGGCTAGAGTTCAAGTAAGCGTAAGTATTCTTCCACAAAAGTATTTTGTGGAAAAAATTGGCGGAAACTTGGTTCAAGTCAACGTGATGGTTGGAAAAGGTGCTGATCCACATACATATGAACCAAAACCTCGAAAAATGGTTTCTCTAAGTCGTTCAAAAATTTATTTTTTTGTTGGAGGAATTGAATTTGAAGAAACTTGGTTGCCAAAATTTAGAAAAATTAATTCACATCTTAAATTTGTGAACACTACATTTGGAATCCCTCGCTTAAAAATGGCAGAACATCACCATGATGAATCAAGTCACCATGATGATGAAGAGGAAGAGGAAGGGGAAGGGAATGACCCTCATTTATGGCTTTCTCCTTTGTTAGTAAAAATTCAAGCACTTCATATTTACGAAGCTCTGATTCAAGAAGATCCAACAAATCAAAAAGCTTATTGGAATAATTACCAGAAGTTTCAAAAAGAAATTGATTTGCTTTATTTAAAAATGAAAAAATTAATTTCTCCAGTAAAAAATTCTACATTAATGGTTTTCCATCCTTCGTGGGGATATCTAGCTAATGATTTTGGTTTAAAACAATTGCCCATTGAAATTGAAGGAAAACGTCCGAAACCAGCTCAATTACTCAAGATTATTCGAATTGCAAAAAGAAAGAAAATTAAAGTTATTTTTATACAACCTCAGTTCTCAAAACAAAGTGCTCAAGTAATTGCTAGAGAAATTGGAGGAAAAGTAATTGTGATTGATCCACTTGCAGAAAATTGGACAGCAAATCTATATCATATTGCAAAACAAATTCATTCAGCTTTGTCACTATGAGTCCGATCCGAGTTAAGTACTATAAAATATGAATAATTAACTTCTATAATATCAGTAAGATAAAAAATTAATAGTATTTAGATTATTTAACTCACGCAAACTGATATTCATTAACTAACTGAAATATTTAATAATCAATAATCATGCTATTGAAGTACTTAACTCGGATCCTATGAGTCCTGCAATTCAAATTAAAGATTTAGAATTTCACTATGAAGGAAATCGCTCAATTTTAGAAAAAATTAATTTACAAATTGAGCAAAATGATTTTTTGATTATTTTTGGTCCCAATGGTGGTGGAAAAACAACATTACTTAAATTAATGGTTGGTTTGATAAAACCAGTTTCTGGAACAGTACTATTGTTTGATCAAAAAATTAAAAAGAATCTTCATCGTGTTGGGTATTTGCCACAAAATACTGATATTAATTTGAACTTTCCAATTACAGTTCTTGATACTGTATTAATGGGATGGCAAGGTTCTCGAAAAAGTCGATTTTTTTATACAAAAGAAGAAAAACAAAAAGCTTTAGAATCCCTCGAACGAGTTCAAATGTTGTCGTTTGCCAAGCAACGAATTGGTGAGCTTTCAGGTGGACAACGACAGCGAGTTTTAATTGCAAGAACATTAGTGACAAATCCAAGTTTACTTTTTTTGGATGAACCTATCGCAAATATTGACCCATCGGCAAAAAATAGTTTGTATGAATTGCTTGGAGAGTTGAACAAATCCATGACGGTTGTGATGGTAAGTCATGATATTAGTTTTATTCCTACAGTCGCAAAGTCAATTGCTTGTGTTCATAAGCATCTTCACTATCATCCTGCACCTGAGATCACTACAAATATTCTTGAAATGATGTATGGCCCAAATCATCATGAATGTTGTTCTGATCTGACAGAACAAGATCAAAATCAAGGGTATTGTCCTGTAGAAATTTTAGGTCATGATTTTTCACACAAACATTCTTCCCCATAGAATAAGCAGATGATTGAAGCATTACAATTCCAGTTTATGCAAAATGCCGTAATTGCTGGAATTTTGGCCGCAATTTCTTGCGGTGTGATTGGTTCCTTTGTTGTTGTGAACCGAATTTCTTTTATTTCTGGAGGAGTTGCTCATGCCTCTTATGGTGGAGTTGGTTTAGCCATTTTTTTTGGACTTCCTGTGTATATCACCACAATTGGATTTTCGGTGGTTGCTGCGATTATTATGGGATTTGTATCACTTAAAAAACGACATCGAGCAGATGCAATGATTGGCATTTTATGGGCTGGAGGGATGTCATTAGGAATTATTTTTTCTGAGTTAACACCTGGTTATCAAGGAGAACTTACAGGGTATTTATTTGGAAGTATTCTTTCTGTTCCAAAAGAAGAAATTTATTTGATGTTGATTCTTGATGGACTTGTTTTAGGTTTTATCATTTTTTTCTTTCGTGAATTTTTATCTCTTTCGTATGATGAGGAATTTGCAAAATCACGAGGAGTTCCAACTGATTTTTTTTATATCTTTTTATTGGTTTTAATTTCAGTCTCAATTGTAAGTGTTGTAAAAGTTGTTGGAATGGTTTTGATCATTGCTCTTTTAATTATTCCTCCAATGATTGCTGAAAAGTATGTTTCCTCTCTAAAAGCAATGATTGTTACTGCTGTACTCCTTAATCTATTGTTTGTATTTTTTGGATTATGGTTATCTTATCAGTTTAATCTAGCTTCAGGTGCAGCAGTTGTATTGGTTGCAACCATAGGTTATGGAATCTCTTTTGTTGTTCACTCACTCTTAAAATTAAAAAAACAAAAATCAATTATTTAAAAATGTGTAAACGTTGCGATTTTACTCAAGTATTCCAGCATGCAGGAATACGAAAAACGAAAAAACGTTCTCTGATTTTAGATATTTTAGCTAATAGAGATGAGCCATTAACTCACCTTGAAATTCAACAAGTAGTTGAACTTAAGTATCAAGATGCTCAAATCAATCGAGTAACGATTTATCGTATTTTAGAACTATTTGTGAGCAATGGGATTTTAAATAGAATTCCTTCACCTGATCATGTTGACCGATACTGTTTAGCAGAAAATCCAAAGCACCCAAAACATGCTCATTTTTATTGTCTTGAGTGCAAACAGATGAAGTGTGTTGAATCAAAAGAATTACAATGGAAACTTGAAATTCCAAAGAATTTTTTTGGAAGAGTTGAAATGGTTCAAGTTCTGATTGATGGTGTTTGTCAAACTTGTCTTCCTATTGCAGGCTAGTTATTTTTTATCAATTTTGAATTGGCTAACAAGGCTTTGAAGCGTCGTAGTAATTGTACTTAAATTACTACTTGTTTCAACTAGATTTTCTGCAATATGATTTAGAGCTGATAATGGTTCTAAGTTTTTTGCACTTACGGCTGAAATTTCTTCAACTCCTTTATAAATTTCCTCAACTCCATGTTCTTGTTCGGTGATATTATCAACAATCTCAATCATTCTTTGAGAAACAACACTAAATTGTTCAAGAATTTCATGAAATCGTTTACCAACCTCATGAATGATTTCTGCTCCTTTTTGAACGGCTTGATTACTACCATCAATTAACGTTCGAATTTCATCCGCAGAGGTATTACTTCTTTCTGCTAAATTTCGAACTTCATCAGCAACGACAGAAAATCCCTTTCCTTGTTCTCCTGCTTTTGCCGCTTCGATTGCAGCATTTAATGAGAGTAAGTTTGTTTGATTTGCAATTTCGGTAATAACTGAGGCAATTCCTGATACTTTTTGACTACTTTGCTCTATAAGAT
>JBNMNM010000246.1:0-4928 GCA_051275585.1 bacterium
ATACGTTTTAATCATTTTATAACGATCACGATAAACTCTTCGTGTTTTAACTTTTGTAATTTCTAATTCTTTAATTAATCGATTTTTAATAAAAAATAAAATCCGTTTTGGTAGATTGGATTTTTTTTTTTTCCACCCTCCAAAAACCATTTTGTATTGGTAGGATCTTCCTTTTATATGAATTTTTTGTTGAATTGCTTCAACTCGAAATTGTGTTGGATTGATTAAAATATAGTTGCTTTCTCTTCCTATTTGATAGAAAACTCGAAAACTTTGTTTTGTTAGCTTCAAGGCAGAAAAATCAACTCCAAGTTCATTCAAGTGAGTATAGATATTTTCAATTTTTTTGGAATAAAAAAAATTCGCAGGAAAATAGATATCATCATCAACAAAAAAACGGTCTTTTGTTAAATTTTTTGAGAGCTTTATTTCTCCATACTCAATATAAATATGCAAGGGATTTCCTTTTTTTGACTGAGTTTCAATGCCTAAAAATTTATCCCTAATCCAAACAATTTTTTGTTGAAAGCTTTTTTGGGGAACTTCGTAAGGAGTAAGCTTGTCTTTGTTTTCTTCAGTTAATGAAATTTTTGCTTCAGGATTATAAACTTTAACATTAACATGAATTACAAAGTATCGAATTGATTTATTTGCTTCTAAAACCTTTGATAGTAACTCTTCAACACCCATTAAACGAGCAAGAACTATATTAGGAAGAGTGAAACAAATCAAAAAACAAAGAATTAAGAATCGGCAAAGACTCATCATTTATAACTGTTGATTAATATTAATCGCAAAGTCCATCGTAACAAAAATAAAACTGAACCTATCAAAATCACATAGATATGTCTTCTCAATTTACACACTTACATCTTCATACACAGTATTCTCTGCTTGATGGTGCAGTTCGAATAAAACCTCTTCCAAAAATACTTCAAGAACGAGGTTTTGATGCTTGTGCAATTACAGATCATGGAAATATGCATGGTGTAATTGAGTTTCATGATGGATTAAGGCGGGCAGGAATTAAACCCATTATAGGATTGGGTGCTTATATTGCTGATGGTAATCGTTTTAAACGTGATTATATTAAACCTGGCCCTAATGCTTCTCATACAATTTTGCTTTGTCAAAATCGAGAAGGTTATCAAAACTTAATTAAGTTAGCGAGTATTGCTTATCGTGATGGTAAATTCTATGGAAAGCCTAGAATTGATCATGATTTGCTTGAGGAATATAATGCAGGATTAATTGCTCTTTCTGGTTGTGTTGCTGGAGAAGTTTCTCTGAAGTTACGACAAGGTCAACTTGATGAAGCACGAGAAACTGCAAAGTGGTATCAACAAGTTTTTGATGGACGATATTATATTGAAGTACAAAATATTCAACGTCAGGAACAAGATCGAATTAATGCTGGTTTAATCAACATTGCAAAAGAGTTAAAGATTCCGTTAGTAGGAACCAATAATTGCCATTATGTTGACCGTGATGATGCAGAAGCACAACATATTTTGCAACTGATGGGATGGCAAAAAAAGATTACTGATCCCGATGTTCACCAACTTGAAAGTAGTGAGCTTTATTTAAAAACAGCAGAAGAAATGCAAGAGGCATTAAAAGATTTTCCTGCTGAATGTATTACGAATACTCGGGTAATTACTGATCAATGTGATCTAGATTTAAGCAACAAAAAATATTACCTACCAGATTATCCTATTGAAAAAGGACTGAGTAATTTAGAAGAGCAACTTGTTAAGGATTCGTATAAAGGGTTAAAAATACGATTTCAAGAATTCAAGGTTCTTTACCAATGGTCTGATCAACAAATTATTGATGAAACTCCAAGGTTTGAAAAACGGTTAGAGTTTGAACTCGAAATCATTAACAAAATGGGATATCCAGGATATTTTTTAATTGTTGCTGATTTTGTAAAGTGGTCAAAACAAAATGGAATTCCTGTTGGTCCAGGTCGTGGTTCTGGTGCTGGATCGTTGGTTGCTTTTTGTCTTGAAATTACTGATATTGATCCACTGAAATATGATCTTCTGTTTGAGCGGTTTCTAAATCCTGAACGGATATCAATGCCCGATTTTGATATTGATTTTGAAACAGAAGGACGTGAAAAAGTTATCAATTATGTTCGTCAAAAATATGGTGAGGAAAATGTTTGTCAAATCTCAGCAATTGGAGGTTTACAAGCAAAGGCTGCAATTCGAGGTGTTGCACGAGTTCTAGGTATTCCTTACTCAGAAGCAGATAAAATATCAAAGCTGATTCCAAATGAATTAAAAATCAATATTACAAGTGCAATTGAGAAGGAACCTGCTCTACAAAAATTAGTTGATGAAGGCACAGAGCAAGAAAAACATCTAATCCATATTGCAAAAAAGGTTGAAGGGTTAAATTCAAACCTTTCGACTCATGCCGCAGGTGTGATTATCATGAACTCCAAGGTTTATGATATTATTCCTACTTGTACTCCTTCCTCAGGAACGTCTCCGCAGTCCATGTACACAATGGAGGATGCAGAAAATCAGGGTGCGGTTAAGTTTGATTTTCTAGGACTTCGAAATCTTACGATTATTGATCGAGCTGTAAACCTAATCAATAGCAATCGAGGTGATAAAAAAGAACTTAATATTGCTATGATTCCTCTGGATGAACAAAAAGCCTACGATCTCTTACAGCGTGGTGATACGACGGGTGTATTCCAGATGGAGTCAAGTGGAATGAAGTCACTTCTTCAGAAACTCAAACCCGATTGCTTTGAAGATATTATAGCCCTTGTTGCACTTTACCGCCCTGGACCATTAGGTTCTGGGATGGTTGATGACTATGTTGAATGTAAACATGGTCGAAAAGAAATTGCTTACGCACATCCTCTCATGGAGCAGGTTCTGAAAGAAACCAATGGAGTTATGGTTTATCAGGAACAGGTTATGAGAACAGTACAGGTTCTTGCAGGCTTTAGTCTTGGAGAAGCTGATCTGCTTCGGCGTGCGATTGGAAAGAAAAAAGCTGAAGTACTACAACAACAACGACAACTTTTTGTTGATGGGTGTTCTAAAAACAATAATATTGCTTCAGGTTTATCAAATCAGATTTTTGATTTAATTGATAAGTTTGCAGGATATGGTTTTAATAAATCTCATTCTGCGGCTTATGGTTTAGTTGGTTATCAAACCGCATGGTTAAAGGCATATTATCCTGTTGAGTTCATGGCAGCTCTATTAACTACAGATATGAGTCGCCCTGAGAGTATTGTAAAGTTGATCTACGAATGTAGAGAAATGGGGATTCCTGTACTTCCTCCTGATATTAATGAGAGCGAGTTATTTTTTACTACTCATAGTGGCAAAATTCGGTTTGGACTCAATGCAATCAAAAATGCAGGAGAAAAAGCTCTTGATAGTATTATTGAAGCTCGCAAAAAAGTAGGTGGTAAATTTGAAGATCTACTTTCCGTATTTTCAAATATTGATACCTCAAAAGTAAATATTCGTGTTTTTGAAGCATTGATCAAAAGCGGTGTGTTTGATTCTATTGAAAGAAGTCGGAAAAAAATTCTTGCAGGTTTAGAGAATGCTATGATTCTTGCCAATGCTGAGAAAAATTTTCAGTTAGAGAATCAAGTTAGTATGTTTGAAATGATGGAAGAACAAGAAGTTGAAAAAAGTAAACCATCACTAAATTTACCTCAGGTTGAAGAGTGGAGTAAAAAAGAACGTCTTCAAAATGAAAAAGAATCTTTGGGATTTTATATTTCAGGTCATCCACTTGATCCATATGTAAAGGAGCTAAATAAAGCGAATTTACAACGAATTATAAAAGTCAGTGATTTAAAAGATGATACAAGAAAAATTACGAATTACCAAAAAGTAAATTTGTCCGTAATTATCTCAAGCAATACCATTAAAATGACCAAAAAGAATGATCGGTTTTCAATTTTGCAAGTTGAAGATCTATCAGGAAGTATTGAAGTAATGGCATTTCCAAAGGTATGGCAGGATGTAAATGAGATTCTTGAAACTTCTGATCCAGTGCTAATTTCGGGAACAGTGAATATCAAAGATGAAGGTGTGAACGTAATCGCAAAAAATGTTCAAAAATTAAGTGCTTTTATTGCGAAACGTGCAGATCAAATTATGATTGAAATTCCAGAGAATTTTCATGAAGAACGAGTGGAGAAATTACAAAAATTACTTGAAGAGAATAAAGGTACTTGTAATGTTCAGTTATCAGTTCCAACAACAAACCAATGTTTAGTAAAATTACATCTTAGTGAAAGTGTAAATATTACAGATACCTTTGTTGACCACTTAGAAAACATTCTTGATGAAGGAAGTTTTTATTTTACCTATCAAAAATCAGATTCACCAAATCAACCTCAATTAGAAAAAATACAATAAATTATTTATCATCATTTTTTAAATATTTTGTTGCACTCATCAGCTTTTTCATTAATCCTTTTTTAGAAAAAGCTGGTGAACCACCTTCTTTATTTCCAAAACTAAAACCTGAAAAAATATTTTCTAATTCTTTGCGAATTCCTAAAAGGTCATCACCTGTTAAAATATCATCCATATTAAAATCCTGAACAGCTCCAGTTTTATTTAGAATTCGAGCACTATCCTCATCATCTTCTAATTCAAGACCTTTTGCTAATAAAATACTGCTACCGAAATAAGCTAATATAAAGTTGATAATGCTTTCATATTTAGAAAGCCCTAACTCATATTTGATTTCATCTAACAGATTATCTGTTTCAAAGCTATAATCTACCATCATATCTACCTTCCTGTTGCAGTCAGCTATCTTACAAAAAATTTGATGTATCTTATATAGTAGTAGGAATTAGGTTTGTCCTAAAACAGTTTTTGAGGGCATGTGTATTGCCTCAAAAAAGAATTTAGAACATCTAAAGCCCT
>JBNMNM010000247.1:0-4922 GCA_051275585.1 bacterium
CACCTGCATTTTCTGAGGAAGAGAATTCCATGATTACCCCTGGTAGAGTGCTATCTTTAGGAATTGCAATTGCGACTGCCGAAGAAATTAGGTGATTTTCTTGAGCGGATTCCGTTGCAGCATAAGCAACAGGAACCAAAGCACCATAAGGCAAGATAAATGATTCAACTTCTTCACAATTTGGTGGAAGAATGGAACTCATTTTAACTAAATTTGTATTTCCAACACCAGCATTGAGTAAAGCACCATCAAAAGCATTTAATTTGGTAAAACCTTCCGATTTCCCAGCAACTAAACAATATTTACTCGGAGTTTGAATCAGAGTTAGATTAGAATTGATCATTAGAAATTTCAGAATATTTAGGGTTAGATACAAGCATTTTATGACGGATTTCATCAAACTGACCACGAGTTAGCTCTACAGTCTTACAATCTTGGGCTTTGAATTCTGCTTTGAGATGTTCAAATGCAATCCAAGGATCAACAGTAGTTCCACAAGTAAATAGGTCAATTGCAGCATAGGAGTATTCAGGCCAAGTATGGATAGCGAGGTGAGACTCTGCAATAATAACGGCTCCAGATACACCATATGGAGAAAACATATGGAATGAGGAATCGACAATTGTAGCACCACTAATGATAGCGGATTGCTCCATAGTTTTTTGAATTAATTCTACATCATTAAGAATATGATCTTCACAGCCGTAGAATTCAGCTAAAATGTGTCTTCCAAGTGATTTCATTAATAATATCGCCCTTCCAAAGAATCAAAAACAAAGTTCAAAAAGCAATAGTACATAAAAACGATAGCAGTATTTAGGATGAACAAAATAGTGACTAGATTCCTTCTTTTTCTATACCTTGAAAACATGGTTTTGCAATGACATAAAGTAAGGAATGATGTACAAAGATTCACTTATTTTGAACCAGCGAAAAATACAGAAGCTTTTTTGAAAAGTAAAGCGAATTTAAGTGCCATTTTTGTTTTTTTAATAGCCTGATAAATAACTAATATTTTTAGTATTTTAAAGTAGATTATATGTCATCAAATACAATTACAGAAGTTGCTAAACAAGCAAAAAAAGTTTCTATCAAACTTGCTAGTTTAGATACAGAAACTAAGAACACCATTCTTCAGAAAATCTCTGAGAATGTAGCCAATAGCAAAGAGCGAATTCAAGAAGCAAATATTCAAGATCAGTCAGCCGCAAAAGCCATGATGAAGGAAGGTGATTTAACAGAATCCCTTTTTAAACGATTAGTTCTTGATGATGGAAAAATTGCTCAATTAGGAACTTATCTTGAAGGTGTTTCAGCACTGCCTGAGCCAGTAGGAGAAAAACAGTTTGGAATGCGTTTGGCTGAAGATCTAGATCTTTTTCGAGTGTCTTGTCCAATTGGTGTTGTGGCTGTGATTTTTGAAAGTCGTCCAGAAGTGGTAATTCAGGTTTCTGCATTAGCTTTAAAGTCAGGGAATGTAGTTATTCTAAAAGGTGGACGAGAAGCAACATTTACAAATCGAATTTTGTTTCAACTCATTCATGAAGTGCTTGTTGAGTACAAGTTAGAAGGGGCTGTAAACCTAATTGAAACTCGTGATGATGTAAGTGCATTAATGAAAGAGGATCAATACATTGACTTGATTATTCCTCGTGGAAGTAATGAGTTTGTACGATATATTCAAGATAACTCTAGAATTCCAGTGTTGGGACATTCTTCAGGGATTTGTCATATTTATATCGATCAAAAAGCCAAAAAAGAGATGGCAATTGAAGTTTCTGTTGATGCAAAAGTGAATTATCCAGCGGCATGTAATGCAACGGAAACGATTTTGATTCATCAAACTGTTGCTGAGGATATGATTCCAGATCTTTTCCAAGCATTGGCAAAAGAAGGCGTGGAAATCCGAGGAGATGAGCAAAGCAAGGCAATTGCAACAAAAGCAGGAATCGAAATTAAAGCCGCAACTGAAGAAGATTGGAAGGAAGAATATTCTGATTTAATTATTTCTGTAAAAGTGGTTGATGCAATTGAGACTGCAATTGAGCATATCAATCAATATGGATCACACCATACTGATAGTATTATTACCGAAGATGAAAAAACAGCAGATGTGTTTAATAGTTTTATTGATTCTGCTTGTGTTTTTCATAATGCATCAACTCGCTTCTCTGATGGATTTGTATTTGGATTAGGTGCAGAAGTTGGAATTAGTACCAATAAAACTCATGCTCGAGGGCCTGTTGGTTTAGAGGGATTGATTATCTATAAATATTTCTTGAAAGGAAAAGGACAAACCAAAGGCTTTTTTGCAGAAGGATCAGGAAATCATTTTTTACACCAACCAATCTAAATTATTATGGCACAAGTATTATTACAGCATCTTCAAGAGTTTCGTACTTTGCTTCAAGATAGTTCTCTTTCAGAGACTCAGAAGCAAGAAGTCAAACAACATGTAGATGCATTGCAACAAGCGGTTCAAAATACAACCGTTGCACCAACTACGATTGCTTCAGCAGGAGCAACCAGTGACTTTCAAATTTGGTCAGATGGAGCTTGTATAGGGAATCCAGGGCCAGGTGGATGGGGAACCATCATTGAATACGCAGGACAGCGAACAGAAATTAGTGGTTATTCTCCCCAAAGCACAAACAACATTATGGAGATGACTGGTGCTTTAGAAGGGATTCTAAAAACTCCAGTTGGAAGTAAAATCACCGTTACTTCTGATAGTCAGTATGTTGTAAAAGGGATGAATGAGTGGCGAAAAGGCTGGAAGCGAAGAAACTGGAAAAAAAGTGATGGAAATACCATCCTCAATAAAGAGATATGGATTCGTCTAGACCAAGAAGATCTAAAACGAAAAGTAACATGGAAATGGGTTAAAGGTCATGCAGGTCATGCAGAAAATGAACGTTGTGACGAACTTGCAGGACTTGCAATTCAAACCAAAGGTGTTTCTTTAATCTAGTTTCTAAATTTTCCACATTCTGTGTAGGAGTGTGGAAATTAATACATGGTTAAAAATTTAGCTGAAACGGATCATGATTTCTAAAATTTATATTGATAATTTCAAAAGTCTTAATGATTTCACCTTAGAGTGTAATAAGATTACCTGTTTAATTGGCATGAATAGCTCTGGCAAAAGTACTATTTTGCAAGCAGTGGATTTTCTAGGAGCGATTGCTTCTGGAAATGTAAAACACTGGTTAGGTATTAGAGGTTGGGAAGCTAAAGAAATTAAATCGAAGTTTCAAAGTAAACAACTGATTAAATTTGAAGTTGATTTTACCTTAGATAACAGCTTTTATACATGGTCAGGTTCTTTAAACTTAAACATTCGAACTTGTAGCAATGAAAAAATTCATAAAAAAATAGAAAAAGATGGAAAATCTGTTCTTCAGGTAATTCTGAAAGTTGATAAAGGTACTTGTACTATTTATCAGAATTTATCGTCAGAAAGTGTTCGCAGTGAAATTAATTTTGATTATGAAGGTTCTATTCTAGGCACACTAAAAGATCAATCGTTAGGAGAAGAACTTACAACAATTAAACAATTTCTTCAGTCAATAAAAAGTCTTGAATTACTGAATCCTTTATTACTAAGAAAGCGTGCAAGAGGTTCAGAGGAACACTTGGGACTTGGTGGAGAAAAACTTTCTTCTTTTTTATACTCACTTTCAAGTTCAAAGAGAAAGGTAATTGACGAGCATATCCAACAGGTCTTTAAACCTTTTGAAAAATGTAATATTAAAGCAAAACGTTTTGGGTGGAAAGAACTCTGGATTTCAGAAGTTTTTCAGAACAAATCAACAGTATCTACAGAAGCAAAACATATTAGTGATGGTTTCTTAAGAATACTCGCTCTGTTCTCTCAGTTACAAACGGATTACCCCGTATTACTTTTTGATGAAATTGAAGATGGATTAAACCAAGAAGTGATGGAGTATTTAATTGATGAGATGGTGAAATCACCCAAACAGATTTTTTTTACTACACATAGTCCAATGCTTCTCAATTTTTTTGAAGATCATGTAGCGGAGGAAAGTATACAGCTCATCTATCGAGATTTTGAGACAGGAAAAACTTCTATTCGTAAATTTTTTGAGATTCCAGAACTTAAAGAACGTTTGGAATATATGGGGCCTGGTGAAGTTCTTGCCAATGCTGATTTAAAAGAGTTGTCATGATTAGAGTAATTTTATCAGGAGAAGGGAATTCTGATCTGGGAAAAATTGATTATTTTACAAAAAAACTTGTTCTTGCACCCATTGGGATATTGACTGAAAAAATTCTTCTTTTTCATAAAGAACAAGATATTGAATTTGAGTTTATTCCTAGTTGTGAGTTGAAGCGAAAAATAATGACTTTAAAAGGAAAAAAAGAAAAGAAGGATATAAAAGGACACTTTACAACGGCTTATAAGTTGGGTGTTTTTGCAGACAAAGAGAATGCAGAAAAAAAGAAGTATGATATTGCAGTGTTAATGAGGGATGCAAGTAAAACTAAGTTTGAAACCGTCTATAATCAAATTCTACGTGGGTTTGGGGAATCTCCACTAAAAGAACGTGGAGTTCCCGCAGTACCTGTTTCAGAAAGCGAAGCTTGGTTGATTTGTTGTTTGGAGCCAGCAATAAGTAGAAATATAGAAAACGAAAAAGAAAATATGAAAAAAATGTTGGAGAGAAAGCTTCTCAACGTAGGAAAAAAAGATAATGAAAAAACACGGTGTAAACTTGCAGAAAATTGTCAAATTGCAGAAATTGAAGCCCCTAGTTTTAAGATGTATAAAGATGATCTGAAAATAGCCGTTGATAACGTGTAACTGACATTGAGCAGGTGTAATTTCTAAAAAAAACATTTATAATGAATAATAGTTATTACTAGCTAACTATCAACTTAACTTGCTGGAATTATTATAT
>JBNMNM010000248.1:0-4903 GCA_051275585.1 bacterium
TATTATGCCGCAAGTGGATTGATTCAACTCAATGATTCATTTCAAACAAAAATTAATAAGCTACAAGAACAACTAGAAGAAAAACCAGAAAATGGTAGTTTATGGTATGAATTAGGTTCTGTATATGATTTGTATTGTTACTGGAATTTGCCTGAATCAGATGTAATGACTGATTTTTTAAATCGTGTAGAATCATGTTTTAAAAAGGCAATTGCATTAGATGGTTCTGTTGAATCTTTTTATAAAGATTTAGGGCGACTTTATGTGAGAAGAGAACAATTTGAAAATGCAGAAAATATTTTATCTCAAGGGATAGCTAAATATCCAGAATCTGCAAAGATTGCTGTACTCTATGCAGAAGTGTTATTTGAATTAAGAAAATTGGAAAAACTAAAAGAAATTGCGATGAAAGTCATTTTATTATTTGATGTTCCAACAGTAACAAAGGATGCAATGTACTTTTGGGCTTTTGGTGATTCAGTTTCAAAACTTCAAGGAAAGCAATATTCTTAAAATCGTATGACTAAAAAATATGAAGCAGATATATGCTTAGTTCTAGAAGGAACATATCCGTTTGTTTCTGGTGGAGTGAGTAGTTGGGTTCACATGATTATTCAGGGAATGGAGGAATTTACATTTACTTTGTTAGTAATTCTTCCAAAGAAAGAAAAACGACCCATGAAGTTTGATGTTCCTAGTAATGTTGTGAAAATTCGAGAAGTGTACCTTCAAGATGATTCCTATATTAAAAAGAAACTTTGGAAACGAGTTTTTTCTGTTGTTCAATTTAAGAAACTTTGGAAATTGCATAAAAATATGCCATTTGCAAATCCTTATTTAGATTCATACAAAACGGGAAAAACAGAGTTTGAAGAGGTTACAAAAGCAATCCATAAACATCCTTGGAATATTTCTTCATTATTATATTCAAAGAAAAGTTGGAAATTGTTGCTTAAATTGTACCATTTTCATCAACCTAAAGAGTCGTTTCTTGATTATATGTGGACTTGGCGATTTCTTCATATTGGAATTTTCGCAGTTATGAAAACTGATATTCCTGATTGCCGAATGTATCATACTGTGAGTACTGGGTATGCAGGATTGTTAGCTGCTAGGGCGAGGATTTTAAAAAATCGACCAATGGTCATTACAGAGCATGGAATTTATTCAAAAGAAAGAAAAATTGAGATTTCTCGTTCTGATTGGCTTTATGAGGAAAGTAAAAAACGGTTTCGTGCAGAAAAAAGTTTAAGTCCAGTAAAACAGATCTGGATCAATGCTTTTCGAACAATGTCTCGCTTTGCGTATGATCAAGCCTCAGAGATATTTACATTATACAATGGAAATTTACGTTTACAAATAGAAGATGGAGCAGATGCAAGTAAACTAAATGTAATTCCAAATGGTGTGGATTATAAACGATTTAGTGCTTTAGAAAGACAACCTCAAAAAAATAAAATTGTAGGTTTTGTGGGGAGAGTAGTTTCTATTAAGGATGTGAAAACCTTTATTCGATCGATTCGTCTATTGGCGAACCGAATGGAAAATGTAGAAGCATGGATTATGGGACCTACAGAGGAAGAAGAAGGATACTATGAAGAATGTGTACAGTTAGTTAAAAACTTAAACTTAGAGGCTATTGTTACATTTACAGGGAGTATTAACCTTGTTGAGTACTATCCTAAAATTGATGTTTTAGTTCTAACAAGTCTTTCTGAAGGACAACCTCTTGTAATTTTAGAAGCACATTGTTTATCTATTCCTGTTGTTGCCTCTGATGTAGGAGCTTGTAAAGATTTACTTCAAGGACAAGAGAAAGAAGACAAAGAATTAGGTGTTAGTGGTCTTATTACAGGATTATCAAACCCAAAAGAAACAGCAGATTCAATTTATACGATTCTTCACGACCCAGAATTGTACAAAAAAATGGGTGAGGCGGGAAAAAAACGGATGGAACTGTTTTATGACATACCCTTATTATTTAATGCATATCGAAAAATTTATAAAAAATATACAGAATGGCAGGAATTGGATTTAACCTCAAAAAACTCTTAGATCAAAGAACACTTCAGTCAAAAGTTTCAGCCTATTTTTATGCGGCAATTGTAACTTCAGGACCATGGTTGTTTTCTGTGATCTCCTTATCATTGATTAGTTACTTTGCTCGAGGACTTGTTGATCCAGAAACCATTAATAAGTTTTTAGGTATTGTAGTTTATGCCTTTGGATCTTCTATGGTTTTTACTGGAGGTAGCCAACTTGTAGTAACTAGGGTTGTTTCTGATTACCTTTATGAAAAGCAAGAAGAGAAAATTCTTGGTATTTTTGTTGCTGCAATTCTACTTACGATTGGAGTGAGTGTCCTAGTTGTTGTTCCGCTACTATGGTTTTTTGAAGTTCCTTTTCAATTAGCAATCCAGATGTTTATGATGTTTTTTTTATCAGCATTGATGTGGTTTGCGATGGTATTCGTTTCAGCCTTAAAAGCCTATATGCGAGTAGTATGGGCGTTCTTAATTGGTTTTATGACTACGATTCCACTAACATTGTGGTTAGGTTTTTATTGGAAGTTAGGAGGGCTAATTTTTGGAATGAACCTAGGAATTAGTTTGATTGTTTTTCTATTATTTGGAAGTAGTTTATTAGAATTTAAGGGAAGTTTAAAACCTGACTTTTACGTATTTTGGTCTCATAAGAAATATTGGTTACTTTGGTTAACTGGAATATTTCTTAACCTTGGGGTGTGGGGGGATAAAATTGTCCTATGGCTTCATGTAGGTGAACCAATCATTGGAACTTTAAGGGTATACCCTAGTTATGATAGTGCAATGTTTTTTGCGTACCTCAGCGTTATTCCATCAATGGCATTTTTTGTAATGGTTATTGAGACTGAATTTTTTCATGAATATCGACGTTATTACTATCTTGTTGAAAATAAAGTTCCATTTCTATCTTTAGAGTATGCACGACGAAATATAATCAGTGTTTTGATGAGAGGAGGAGCACAGGCCGTTGGTGCTCAAATGATTATTACTACAGGTGCAATTTTATTTTCATCTTGGATTGTAACGTTGTTAGGAATGCAATGGGATTTATGGCATATATTTAGGATTGGATGTTTAGGTGCTTTTTTACATATGTCCACATCCTTATTGATTATTATTTTGTCTTATTTTGACTGTCAAATAGAGCTATTTTTTGTATCTGCTATTTATTGTATTGTACTTGTATTAGGAACTTATTTTTTGCGTGATTATTTTTGGCTATATGGCTATGGATATGTGATTGCAGGGCTTTGCACTACTTTGATTAGTTTAGGCTTAATTCTAAACCGAGTAAAAAATCTACATTACTATACTCTTTTACATCCACCTATTTTAAGAAAGTAGTTTTTTGATATAGTTTTTTTAATGTATCATTTTCTTTTTTTGACAATATATGGTGACGTTTTTTTTCCTCTAGTACTTGAACTGCTTTTTGATATTTCCCGATTTTATCAAAGATGTAGACCCTTTCTGACGTTTTTGGATAAATCCAAAAACCTATTCCAAAAATCCATGAACTAAGAATAAAAGATACAATAATTAATGTTTTTGTGTTCATAAAATTCTATTTTTAAAGGATGTATTCTATTTTTGAAAAAGCAAGAAGAGCTTGTTTTTCATTTCTAAAAATAGGAATAAATGTATTAATTTGAGTTTCATGAAGAAGTTCAAAAATATCATCACGACAACCATAAATTCCTATTTTTCCTGATCGAGGATAAAGCTCTTTATAACATTGTGATAAAAAATTAATCCCAGAAGGTGAAATAAATTGTACTGCTTCAAAATTAATTAAAAGTTTCATTGTTTTTGGACTACTAACAATATCCCAAACTTCCTTCTTAATATTTTGAACACCATTAAAGCTTAAATTCCCCAAAAGAAGAATAATTTCAATATCTTCCTTGTTACAGGTGATGACGTGCATTATATTCTATTTATAGGTGGTTTTATGAGAACAAAAATTGTGTTTTCTTTCTTTATGATTACCTTAATTATGGTGAGCAATCTGTATGCCTGTTCTTGTTGTAGCGAGTTACATACATGGAAAAAATATAAAAAAGTAGTAACGAAAAAACAAATTCAGCAATTTAGTAAATTGTTGATTGGAGGTGGATATTTATCAAAAATTTCATCAAAAGGAAAAATTGCAACTTATGCAACAGTAAAAAAAGTTTTTTTAAACAGAAAAAATATACAAATCTTTTTTACTGATGGAAGTAAAGCGATCTTAAAGTATCAACCAAAAGTAGAGTATTTTTCTTCTAATATTACATTTTTATTCCATGAAGAACAAAATTATTCTCCAACAATAAAATTCTATAAAGAGATTCGTTTTAGTGGTCTTTTAAATATTACAAAGAACTTAGCAAAAGAAATTCCTCAAAGAAATATTAAGGCAACTTTTATTTTAAGAGGTTCTGGAGGAGCTTGTTTACGAAAGAGTGATTTCAAAAGGTGGACTTTGTATCTAGATTATAAAAATAAAGAAAATCAATATATTGGATCTGGAATTGTCTATTTAAAAGAAAGATTTCCAAAACAGAATGGTAAAAAAATAGCCTATTTGTGGTTAAGGGAAATGGGTGTTTTAGTCTCAAAAGATTTAGCTAAAGTAAGTAAACTTGATTTACATTGGAAAAGCATTGAAAACCCAAAAATGATTCATATTCAAGAATTAAAAAACTTGAAAGAACTTAATTTAGGTCGAACAAATATTGATGATTTAGGAATATCGTATTTAAAAAATAATTTGCTTTTAGAAAGTTTGTCTGTTTCTGAAACAAAAGTAGAAGGACGAGGCTTTATAAGCTTACAAAAGTTACCAAATCTCAAAAAAATAGAAGCTGATTTTTCAA
>JBNMNM010000249.1:0-4881 GCA_051275585.1 bacterium
TTGCGAGCTTTTAAACTGAGGTTTAATTGTAGCTGACTGTTTAAACTGAGGTTTAATTGTAGCTGACTGTTTAAACTGAGGTTTAATTGTAGCTGACTGTTTAAACTGAGGTTTAATTGTAGCTGATTGTTTAAACTGAGGTTTAATTGTAGCTGATTGTTTAAACTGAGGTTTAATTGTAGCTGATTGTTTAAACTGAGGTTTAATTGTAGCTGATTGTTTTGTTTGTGGCTTTTTTTTCTCTGTAGGCCAAAAACATTTATTAGAAAGAAAATCTTGAGTATTTGCTTCCCGAAATTTTTTCCCTAAATAGAGTCTTAAAATAGAACCCTGAACAACCATTGATGCAAACCAATAGGGCCCATGTCCAGAGCTTACAGAGCAAATAGGACAGTCCGTTTTTCGGCAACGGATATACTCTAAATGATATGAAATTTGCGGATTCTTCGAAGTTTGTGTACGCATTATCAGATCGTTTGTGATTTTCTAAGTAAAAAAGCTTAAAGTGCTTAAAATAAAAGCTTGAAAGAAAATTTGGAAAATAGATAATTCCTTGCCAAGACAGTTTTTAACTTCTATCTTTCGACTTTATTTTCCAATGGAAAATTTGTGCAGTTAAAGAATAATGTTCTCCCGATTTTTTGTAAATGAAGAAACTACATATCTTTTTTCTACCCATCAGTATTTACTTAAGTTTTTTCCTTTCTAGCATACTTGCCAATGAAACAACTTACATAGTTCAAGGAAAAATTCTTGCTGATGCAAATGCGATTTCAAAAATCCCTATTGTACTTTTTCGAATTTCTATAAAGGACCAAAAGATGACAGGTCCTTACATGAAAGCGAAAACAGATGAAAAAGGGAATTATAAGTTTGTTATCAAATCACATCTAAAAGGTTATTTTTACCGTGTTGGTGCATTTGTAAAAGGACAAGGTTTGGCTTCTGATTCTATTTTTCTGATTCCAGCCAAAAGCTTAATTACAGTGAACTTAGTTGCTAAGGTTCCTCCAAAAAAGGGAGGTCTTCATAATATTTATGGAAAAATTTTAGCTTCTGATCCAAGTGTAGTTTCAAAAATTTCAGTTGTTTTGTTTCAGCTTTCTAAAAATAAAAAGCTCAGAGGGCCTTTTATGAAAACAAAAACAGATGAATCTGGGAATTATCAATTTAAAAACATTCCATCTAAAGATAATGTCTTTTATCGAGTCGGTGCCTTTGTAAAAGGACAAGGTTTAAGTTCAAAAGCAATTTTATTTTCCTCTAATCAGAAAAATATAAAAATCAACTTAACTTTACCTGTTACAGTTCAAGGATTTAGTGCCCTAAAAGTAACAAGACAACGGTTTGTGATTGAGCCATTAGATGGATTAATTAGGGTCACAAGTTTAATCGGTTTATATAATCCAACCAAAAATATACTTGATGGAAGAAAGGAAGGAATTCAAGTGAGCCTTCCAAAAAATGCAAAGAATTTTCGATCTCCTGACATATTATATAGGACTGCAAAAAATCAAGCCTCAATTCAAATTTTGGCTCCGCAAGGAAGAAAAATGGTTTTTTTTCAATATGAAATTCCAATAAAAGGAAGTTCTAGTGAAATTAGCTTTCCTCTTTTTTCAGGTACAAAAATAATTGAGTTATTAACTCCATTTAAAGGCGTTAATGCTTTTTTTAGTAATTATGCTGTTAATCCTACGATTCAGTATTTTGGAAAAAAAAATGACAAATATATTGTTAAAAACTTTATTCCTAAAGAATCCTTACAGTCTGTAAAGATTACTATTGAAGGAATTCCGATGTCACATCAGATATTTTATATTCCTGCAATAGCACTGCTTATTATCTTATTAGGCGGAATTACTATTTATGCTTTTCGAGTAAAAAAAATATAGATTTAGTTTAGAAGCGAAATTGGTATATTGGAGTTTGATATACTAATTTTGACTTCTGTTCTTGGTTTTTAAAATTTGCAGGTTGTTCATATCGTTGAGGCAAGTGCAAATTTCCCTGCAATAAGTCATCTGTTGGTAGATTTTGCTGCTGTTGCTGTTTTCCAGGGATTACCATACTTTTCGTAAGTGAGTTAATACCAAAAATAAATCCTGCGATTGCTCCAATAGCAACCCCAGTAAAGATGGATTCTTTTTTATTGAGTCCTGGATTTAGCGGATCTGCTAAAATATAGCCTAACCCCAAAATTCCACCTGCTGCGCCACCTCCAATCGTGAATAATCCTACTTTTTGTAAGCCTGGTGATCCTTGATCCTGTGCAAACACTTTTGTATCTGAAGAAGCAAAGATATATAGTGCAATCAAAAATACAGTAACAATTCTAAACTTCATTCTAATAAAAGGTGGATAGAGATTTTTATAAATGTGAGAAAATCTTAGTAACTAGCAATGCAAAATACTTGCAAATTTATTTTTAAGAAGAAAAAAACTTATTTAAATTTAAAATTTTTCTAATTTCAAAAAAATAAGTATTTAATTTATTTCATTTTGAAAACTATATTTTTCAAGTAAACTCCTTGAACATTTTTTGCATGGCTTATATATTCTAATGCTTATGGGGTTTAGAAATAGTAACAATTGTTTTACTATTTCTATTTTAATTTTATATTGAAAAGCTAAATTAGCGAAAGTTTCGCTTATAAATTGGAGAATTATGGCTCAAATCATTACAGGCACGGGTCTGTATACTCCAAAGGAGTCAATTAGTAATGATGAACTAGTTGCTGCGTTTAATGAGTATGTTTCAGGTTATAATGAAAAACATAAAGTAGAAATTGAAGCTGGTGAGGTTGAAGCACTACAAGAGTCTAGTTCTGGTTTTATTTTAAAAGCTTCAGGAATTGAAAATCGATATGTAATGAATAAGTCGGGGATTCTTGATCCTGAGATTATGGCTCCTAGAATTCCAGAAAGAACAAATGATGAGCCATCATTACAATGTGAAATGGCAGTAGTAGCAGCAAAAGAAGCTCTTGCAAAGGCAAATAAAACTCCTGCTGATGTAGATGCTGTATTTGTAGCTTGTTCAAATATGCAGCGTTCATATCCTGCAATTTCAGTTGAAGTTCAAAATGCATTAGGGATTGATGGTTTTGCTTTTGATATGAATGTGGCTTGTTCTTCTGCTACCTTTGGTCTTCAAATAGCAATTGATTCAATTAAAAGTGGGAATTCAAAGTGTATTCTTGTGGTAAATCCTGAGATTTGTACAGGGCATTTAAATTTTCGAGACCGTGATTGCCATTTTATTTTTGGTGATGCTTGTACTGCAATGGTTATTGAAGATGAGGATACTTGTTCTGTTTCTGAAGGATTCCGAGTTCATGGAACAAAGCTAAAAACAAAGTTTTCAAATAATATTCGAAATAACTTTGGTTTTATGAATAATTCAGCTCCTGAACAGAAAGATGCGAGCGATAAATTATTTGTGCAACATGGTAGGTCTGTATTTAAAGAGGTTATTCCTATGGTTGCAAAGACAATTAAGGAGCACTTAAGTACATTAAATATTCAGCCAGATCAGGTGAAGCGTTTTTGGCTTCATCAGGCAAATTTGAGTATGAATCAACTTATTGCTAAAAAAGTATTAGGTCGAGTAGCAGAGAAACATGAAGCACCTGTTATTTTAAATGAATATGCAAATACAAGTTCAGCAGGTTCAATCATTGCTTTTCATAAGTATCAGGATGATTTTCAAGAGGGAGAGCTTGGAGTGATTTGTTCTTTTGGAGCAGGATATTCAGTAGGAAATGTAGTAGTCGAAAAAGTTAAACTGTAGAAATAAAAAATGCGAGCTTTTAAAGGCTCGCATTTTTTTATCACTTATCTAAAAACCTCTTTTTTCAAAGATGTTCTATATTCCTTTAAGACCCAAACTACTAAAATTCAAAATCGAATGTAGTGTAATCTTTCTTAGTCATAGGAATTGATAATGACTGGTAAGTAGGCATTACAACAGCAAGGAAGAACTCAATAGTCTTAATTTTGTTGTAATAGAAACGTGCATCAGAGTTTTCTTTAACAAGTGCTTTAACTTGTTCTTCACTCTCAATACCTTTTTCTGCTTTAAGAGCTTCAAGTTTTTCAGAAGCAATAAGTCCTTGTTGAAGCAAATAGAACATTGCAGTAACTGCTGATAAGAAATGTAAAAATGGAGTTGCATAAAGTACAGCACCTTCCATTCCTTTTTCTTTCATCATTTCTTGCATCATCATCGCAGCAACAATCATTTTATCGTATGATTTTTTCCATGCTTCGAAGCTTTTTCCAAGAACTGCATGTTCTTTATTTTCTTCGTAAAGAGCACCAAATTTACCGATTAGATTCATGAAAAGTTTTCCTTTTTTCATGGTCATTTTTCGGCCAACAAGATCAAGCCCTTGAATTCCTGTTGTTCCTTCGTAGATTGCAGAAATCCGTAAATCTCGATAATACTGCTCAACTGGAAAGTCTTGTGTATATCCAACACCACCAAGAACTTGCATTGAAGTTCGACAGATATCTAAACCAACTTCTGTAGCCCAAGCTTTACAAAGTGGAGTTAAGATTTGGAAAAGATCATCCATTTCTTCACGTTCTTTGTCGTCTTCAGTTGCTCGGACTTTATCTTCTGTAAGAGATGTAGCATAAACAAGAGCACGCATTGCTTCAATTCGAGCTTTCATTCCAGCCATCATTAACTTCACATCTGGATGCTCAATAATTGCTACTCTTTCTGCTGTAGCATCACCCATTTTGTTGATGTGTTGGAACTGAAGTCTTTCTTTTGAATAAGCAAGTGCATTTTGATATGCAGCACTACCAAGAGCAAGGCCCATAGCAGCAACACCCATTCGAGCACCATTCATCATTTGGAACATCTGACGC
>JBNMNM010000250.1:0-4862 GCA_051275585.1 bacterium
TTTCACGTGAAACATTTATATAATAATTCCAGTAAGTTAATTTGATAGTTAGCTAGTAATAACTATTATTCATTATAAATGTTTTTTTTAGAAATTACACCTGCTCAATGTCAGTTTATATCTCTAAATTAGAATTAGCGGTTGAAAATAAAAAAATTGTTCGCCCTTATATTCCAACAATTCGTTATATCACTCCTCTCTTGGATGAAAATAACAATCTAAAAATGTTATTAGTCCTAAATATTTATGCAAACAGTTTTCTACATAAATTACATTCTTTCCCAATTAAACAACAATCACTTTTAATTAATCAAGATGGCTTTTATCTCCATCACCCAAATCAAGCAAAAGAGTGGGGTTCTGATTTAGGTCATAATGCTTCTTTAAAAACAGATTTACCTCGACTGTTTAAAATGACTCAGAAAAGTAAGAAGGGTTCTCTTTTTTTTCAAGGAAAAATTTATACGTTTAAAAGAATTTATGCATCAAAAAAATATCCTACACGATACTGGGTTTTAATTTTTGCTGAGAAAGAAAAGGTTATTTTATCAGAATTACGTGAGTTCAAATATATTTTTATTGGTATTTTAATAGTTGTCTTCTTTATGACTATTATCATAGCAAATCGTTTTACAAATGCTTTTTAAACCCTCTTCAATACGTTATTGAGCATTTAAAAAAGCTCTCAAAAGGAGAAATTCCACAAGACCAGTATCAGTATTCTGGAAATGATGAAATTTCAGAAATGTTAACGTCATTTGGATTGGTAGTAAAAAATATTCAAGGAACAATTACATTAGCAAATCAAATTGCTTCAGGTGATTACTCTTCTAGTATCATTCCTATTTCTCCGAAAGACCAATTAGGAAATGCAATATCTTTAATGACTACAAACCTAAAGTCATTATCAGAAACAAATCAAAATCAAGATTGGTTAAAAACAGGGTTAAACCTTCTCAACGAAACTATCTCAGAAGTTGATGAAATTCAGCAGTTATCAACAAAAGTTTTTTCTTTTTTAATTCCATACTTAGATGTTCAAGTAGGTGTTTTTTATATTAAGAAAAATACGGAACAAGGCGATGTTCTTACTTTGCAAGACTCGTATGCTTACCACTTTAGAAAACATAGCAACAATGAGTTTTTGATTGGTGAAGGGATTGTTGGACAATGTGCAAAAGAAAAAAAATCATTTATTTTGACCCAAGTTCCAAATGATCACATCAATGTTACATCAGGTTTAGGGGAAAGTACTCCAAAGCAACTGTATTTAATGCCAATTATTTTTGAATATGAACTATTAGGGGTCATTGAAATAGCAAGTCTTTCATCTTTTTCTAAGTTACAAATTGAATTTTTAGAACAAGTTGCACCTGTAATGGGTACGAATTTATTTCGTATTCAACAAATGAATCAAAGTAAAATTCTATTAGAAGAAGTACAACAAACAAACCACGAATTAGAAATCCAAAGTAGTGAACTTGAACTTGCAAATCACTCACTAGAAGAAAGAACAACAGAACTTGAACTTGCAAAAGAAGATCTAGATAAACAAAACCAAGAGCTTGAATTTGCTCAAATCAAACTAAATGAGCGAGCCAATCAATTAGAACTTACCAATAAGTTTAAGTCAGAATTCCTTGCTAATATGTCTCATGAATTAAGAACACCTCTTAATTCAATCTTGATTCTTACAAAAATGTTATACTCTGGTGATTCTGGTGACTTAACAGAAAAACAAGTAAAACAAATTAAAACAGTACATGATGCAGGATCTGATTTATTAAAACTAATTAATGAAGTTCTTGATTTAGCAAAAGTTGAAGCAGGACAAATGCAGGTTTATCCTGAAGTTATTTATCTTGATTCAATTTATGAGAATTTAACCAATAATTTTGAACCTCTTGCTGTTAGTAAAGGAATTGAGTTTCGAATAAAATCAGAAATTCAAGAAGAATCAATTACTTCTGATTTAAAACTTTTACAACAAGTCCTCAGAAATCTAGTTGCTAATGCGGTTAAATTTACTCGTAAAGGATTTGTAGAAATTCGTTTTCTTCCAAGTGAGGATTCAAACGAAATTAAGATCGAAGTTCAAGATACAGGAATTGGAATTCCAAAAGAACAAAAACACCTTGTTTTTGAAGCATTTCAGCAAGGAGATGGATCAACAAATCGTGAGTTTGGTGGTACTGGATTGGGACTTTCTATTAGCCGAGAAATTGTTCAACTTTTAAAAGGAAAAATTTCTTTAGAAAGTGAAGCCAATCAAGGAAGTTGTTTTACTTTGACTTTGCCAAAACAATTAATACAAGCAGAGGTATTGAGTAATACACATGACTCTAATTCGGTTATTGAGGAAAAATTAGTACTGTCTAATTTTCCAAAAGAAAATCATGCAGATGATTCAAAAAATCTTCAAAGTGCTGATAAAGTCATTTTATTAATTGAGGATGATCGAAGATTTGCACTAGCAATTAAAGAATTTTCAAACCAGCGTGGATATAAAGTTTTATTTGCTGAAAATGGAATTGATGGAATTCGAATGGCAAATCTTTATATTCCTACATTTATTATTTTAGATATTCAATTACCTTTAATTGATGGCTGGCAAGTATTACATACTTTAAAAAATAATAAAAAAACAAAACATATTCCAATCAATGTATTTTCTGTTGTTGATGACTTAACACAGGCCTATTCAATGGGTGCTCTTTTATCAATGACTAAACCATTAAGTTTAGAAAAACTAGAACTTGCATTAGATCGAGTTGAGCATTTTTTAGAAAAACCATTTAAAGAACTACTTTTAATTGAAGATAATAAAGAAGCTCAACATGAGATCTCTGAATTAATAGAAAATAATCAGGTTCATGTTGTAACTGCTGAAAGTGGAGAATTAGCAAATCAAAAACTTAAAATAAATGAATATGATTGTATTATTCTTGATTTATATTTAAACAGTCAGATTTCGGGGCATGATGTACTTTCATTTTTACGAGAAGAAGTAGAAGCTAATTATGAACATATTCATGTTCCTGTTATTATATATACAGCAAAAGATCTTAGCCTTGAAGAAGAACAAGAATTAAAAAAATATAGTAATCATATATTATTAAAAAGTGCCAATTCAATTGAACAATTGATTGAAAACGCACGCTTGTTTATTCCTGAGATTAATCCAACTATAAAAACTACAATTCCTGTAAAAAACTTTGATGACAATAGTAAGCAACAAAAAGAAAATCAGGAGTTAGCTTTAAGTGGGAAAAAAGTATTACTTGTGGAAGATGATTTTCGGAATGCTTATTCTTTGTCAATTGCCCTAGAAAATAAAGGTCTAGAAATAATTTTAGCAGAAAATGGAAAAGAAGCATTAAGCATTCTTGACCAAGCAAATGGACAAATTGATTTAATCCTAATGGATATTATGATGCCCATTATGGATGGTCGAGAAGCAATGAGATTAATACGACAACAACCTCAGTATAGAGAACTGCCAATCATTGCTTTGACTGCACAGGCAATGAAAGAAGATTTCCAAAAAAATATACAAGCAGGAGCTTCTGATTATTTAACCAAACCAATTCAAGTGGAAGAGCTTCTTAAATTAATGGAATTATGGTTAGTTCAATAATAATATAGAGTAAAGGGACTTTGATGAGTGGTAATACAATTCTAATTGTCGATGATAAACAAGCAAATATTTATAGTTTAGAAACATTGCTAGAAAGTAAAGGCTATGATGTAATTTCCTGTTTAAATGGAAAAGAGGCTCTAAAATTATTATTTATTCATGCAGCAAAAATTGATCTCATTTTACTCGATGTCCAAATGCCTGAAATGGAAGGTTTTCAGACTGCTGAAATGATTAAGGCCAGACCTAAAACAAGCGATATTCCAATTCTATTTTTAACTGCGTATGAAAAGGAGAAAGCACATCAACTAAAAGGATTTCACGTTGGTGCTGTTGATTATCTCACGAAACCACTTGATAATGATGTTTTATTAAGTCGGATTGCTGTATTTATTCAGTTAAAAAAAACACAAGATCAACTTAAGGAAAAAGAAACCATTCTCCAAGAAGTAAACTCATTGTTACAAGTAAGAGTTTGCAAGCAAAATGAAGTAATAGAACAAAATCACCAAAATTTAGAAGAAAATATAACTAAAGTTAAAGAGATTAATCAGGCTCTAGAAAACAGTAAAAATCAATATCAACACTTAATTAAAAATGCTCCTGATCCAATTTTAATTCATCAGAAAGGAAACATCTGTTTTGCAAATATTCATGCAGTTCAGTTTTTCCAAGCAGGTCATGCAGATGAATTAATTGGAACATCCATTCTAGATCGAGTCCATGAAGATTATCGTGAATCTGTTTTAGATCGAATGAGGATTCACTCTCAAGATGGTGCTATCATTGAGGCTTTAGAAATTGTGGGTTTAACAATGAATCATTTGTCTTTAAATCTTGAAGTGATGGGAGTTCCAATCATTTATCAAGAAGAAATGGCATATTTAATTGTAATTCGAGACCTCACTGTAAGTAAAAAGGCCGCAGAAGCATTACTAGAAAGTGAAAGTCGCTTTCGAACATTGGTTGAAGCATCATTTAATGGTGTAGCAGTTGGAGTTAATGGACTTATTTTAGAGTCTAACCATTCATTATGTACAATGTTTGGATATAATTCCCAAGAACTTCAAAATCAACCTGTATTAGACCTAATTAATCCTACTTCAATTAATGATTTCTTAAAACATCTTCAATCAAAAGAAGACACTCCTTTTGAAAGCGTTGGAGTTCATAAAAATGGTCAAATTTTTGACATTGAAATCATTGAAAAAAATACACTCTATCG
>JBNMNM010000251.1:0-4857 GCA_051275585.1 bacterium
TGATAAGGGTTAATTTTTCCTGCAAATTCTTGAAATTTCATTTCAAGAAAATTGATTCGTTGATCAACAATTAATCGCTCTTTTGGGTTTTGATTTTTATAGATTTCTGCAATTTGCTCTTTTAGGAAAACAAGTCGTTGTTTGAGTTCCATGATAAAGTTCTTATTGGTCTTGTTATTTTGTTCAACTTCATTATCAGTAGATTCAATAAACACAAGTTCATTCCAAAGAACATCATCTTCTTTTTCTTCTTCACCTTCTTCATCTTTATCAGATGAAAACCAACCTTTTTTGAGTTCTTCTTTTTTACTTAAATATTCCTCAGCAATATCATCAAAATCTTGAAGATTATGCTTATCTTTATAGTCTTTATGAAGAACATTAATGACATTCCATAATTTCAGAATTTCTTGTTGAAACTCTTCCATTTGAATATCATATGCTTTTCGAAGTTCTTTTATTTCTGATAAATCGTTGTACAATAAATGAATTTCAAATCGTTCATCAGGCAAACTACTAATATCAGTATCGGCATATTCACGAATGACACATTGTCGTGCATTTTTGAAATTTTCAATATGTTGATATCCCATACGAGATGTATCAAGAGTTGAAGTCAGCAGATTGATTGCTGTATTAAAACCCCGATTTCGGATATTTTCTTGATCAATAATTCGTTTGATATTTTCCCGAACACCTAAAGAATCATATCCTTCAGGGTCAATTTCAGAATAGATTCCATCAATTGAATCCATGAATTTTTTAGCAACAAACATATAACGACGACTATTTTCATTTTCTTTATCGTCTTCTACATAATTTTCAAGAGCCTTAAATTTCTCAAAAATAGCTTCATTACTTGTTAATTCTTCTTTTCCTTCATCAATTAAAGAACGATTCAATGCTTCAATTTCTCGATCAACAAGAATATGAATATGATCAGAAATAATTCCTTTTAGAAGGTTAAGGATTGGTTCTTGGTAATGATGAATTTGGCTAATAAACTCAGAATCGAGAATATTAATTGCCAATTTAACATCCATTACTGTTCTAGGCTTATCTGCATTATTTTTGAATGAACATTTAACAATTGCATAGGCATTTTCTCCACGAACAAAAGCACCAACATCTGTTTTTTGTCGTAAAAGAGAATTTGTTTCTTGCTCAAGTTCAAAAACACCTCTTTGAATACTTCCTTGCAAATGGCCAAAAATATTAACTATGGATTTTTCAATCTCTCCAGTGTTAAATTTATCTGCACCACCAATTTTTTCTAAGATCTCAGAGATTGCTCTAGGAGTATAGTGGTTTAAGCCACGATGTTCTTCCTTATCAATTAAATCACGAAATTTTTTCGATAGTTCGTCTTCAACGGTAACAAGGTACCGATTACTCATATTTTGAAGACTTTGATTGTAGTAGTTATGGAGTTTTTCTTTTACTCCACCCATTACTTCTAGTTTCGAAAGAACTTCTGGAGGCAGTTTTGAGGAAACATGATTTAAAAGTTTGTCTACCTCTTCATCAACAATAGCTTGGGATTCCAGATACTCATCACGTCCAGATCGATTTAAACTATTTCTACTACCAACAGCACTAGGTTTTTCGGGATGAACCGTATTGGGTCCTTTTACAATTTCTCCGTGTGGCATTCTGGTCCCCTAAAAATGTTGTCTAAAAATCCACTTCAGCAGTATTGGATATGGATTGATATTTATACATTAAAAAACTTTCAAACAACTAAAAACAATCATACCCTTAAATTCTATCTCTAACTCAGTCTTATTTTCTATAAAGAATAAGACTGCTTATCAAGACAAAACTTTAATCTTTTAAATAAAAAGGTACTCTTAATTGAGAAAATCTTTATCTCAAAAATGGATAAAGTTGCAAATATTTTTCATTACTATTGAAGAAAAACCTGTAAATCAGCTTTACTAAAAACTGATTTTTTTTCATAAAAAACACTAAGATCTTTCCATTCGAGCTTTGTTTTTCCTCGAATCCCTGAAATAATCAAGGTCATTTTTTTATTTTCTAACTGTGGTCTTGGCTTATTGTATTTTGGAAACCGAACACGGTAAATTTCAGACCAACGATCAAGAGGAAAAAAGTACTTATCTAAAAAAATGACTTCTTTTACTTTTCTTTTCACTTTGCGAATGTAATTTGCTCGTAATAAATCACCTTCATCATCTTTGAGGTAAATTTGCCACTCTGAACGAGGTTTTCCAAAATCAACCTTATCGTTACTACCACCATAAATAAAAACAAGAAACTCAAAATAATTATTATAATTTTCAATATGTTTCTTGGCTTTTTCTACTTTTGTTTGTTTGTTGTAATAGTAAACATCAGACATTTCTTGAAGTAAGAAACGTCGGTATTTAACTCCTTTAAAAATTGCATCAACAATAAGCACAGTACCATAATCGAGGTAGATATTTCCTGCTCGATAAGTACCTTGAAAGAATTGCTCTGTCTTAGCAGATTTAAACTTTAAGACATGATACAAATTATTTTCTTGGTTTCTATTCTTTGCTGTTGTGCATGCACTAGACATTAGGATCAATGCAATCCAGAAAAAAGAATACTGAAGCTGTTTTTGTTGCAACTTAAACAATTTTTAAGGTTATGCTTTTTTTCTTCGAATAAGAAGGAGAAGTTCTTGAACTTCTTTTACTCGAAATAAAAAAGAAAAACAGAGAAAACTAATAATTCCCAGTAGAATTAAAACAATATATGTCAAAATACTATTAAGTTGAAGCTCTAAAATATATAATTTACTATATAAAACAACAATAAACATTCCTACACTAGCAAGAGCATTACGTAGGAAACTAAAAAGAACTTCACCTTGAATTAGGTTCTCTTGGACAATTGGAATGATAAAATAGAATAAAATCAATGTTTGTGCAAGCTGACTAATTGAACTAGCAAGTGCAATTCCTTTATGTCCCATGAGTTGCGATAAACCTAATGCAACAAAAACATTAATAAGCATTACAAATGCTGCAATTTTAACAGGTCGCTTAAAATCCTTTGTTGCATAAAAACATGTTAATAGAACTCGGTTCAAACCAATAAACACCAAACCAAAAATATGATACTGAAGAGCCATTGCAGTCATTTTTAATGATTCAATTCCAAATGCACCTCTAAAAAACAAAAGCCTAATTAATTCTTCCTTTGTTGCTAACATTCCAGCAGTAACAGGAAGAGTAATAAATATAATTAGACGCAAAGATAGGCGTAATTGTTTTTTAACAACATCAATTTTTCCATCTAAAAATAAGTTTGATAATTGAGGCAGCATTGCAGTTGCTATAGAAACTACAAAAACTCCTAATACAAGCTCTAATAAACGATTACTGTAAGTTAGTGATGACAAAGAACCTTCTTCTAAGGTTGTTGCAATCATATTGCTAATTACAATATTAATTTGATAGATTCCTACTCCAAACATTCCAGGAATCATCAACTTTCCTACTTTTTTTACATTTGGGTCATTAAATGAAACTTTTCTAAAAAATCGAAACCCTTTTGACCATAAAAATGGAATTTGAAAAAAAAGTTGAACTACTCCACCAACAATAACCCCTATAGCAAAACCATATGTTGGATTTGAAAGATGTGAAGCAAGGAAATAGGCAAATGTGATGATTGATAAATTGAGTAGGATTGGAGTAAATGCAGAAACCCAAAAAATTTGAAATGAGTTTAATACTCCTTGGCACATTGCTGCTAAAGAAATCAGAACAATGTAAGGGAACATAAACTGAGTTAGCACAATTGTTAAATCTAATGCTTCACCAGAATATCCAACAGCAAAAAAATAGGGAATAAGCCAAGAAGAAAAAGAAATAAATAAAATTGAAAAAAGAGTAGTAATGATTCCTAAAATAAGGAAGAAATTACTTGCAAAAGAAAGAGCTTTTTCCTTGCCTTCCTTTTTCTTAATTTCATTAAAAATAGGGATAAAAGCAGTAATCATACTTCCTTCCGCTGATAAACGACGAAAGAGATTAGGAAGCATAAATGCTAAGGTATATGCATCACTGTAGAAATGGGTTCCAAGTAAAAAAGCTTTAATTCCTTCTCGAACTAAGCCGAGAACTCGGCTTAACAGTGTAATGATGCTTAAAATTCCAACAGCTTTGAGAAAGCTTTTTTTAGGTTGTGCAGATTCTTGGGCTTGCTCCATAAATACTACTAAAAACGAAATTCGTAACCAATGCTAGCTCGGTTTTGTTGGATATTAATTTTTAATGGAATATAATTTTTAAAACGACCTTCATCTTTTAATTCTTTAATTCGATCTCTTGCTTGAAGGTAATTCCACGCACTATATGTACCACCAACAATAGCTCCCATAAATGCTGTATCTGTTGAACTTTGGCTTTGTGTTGCAAGATAAGCAGCCGCAATTCCAGTTCCAATAAGAGTCCAGTTCCACAATTTTTGTCGTGACTCCCAATAACGAACTGTTTTTTTCCATCGAACAAAATCTTTATTTTCTAAGTTTGCTTCCTTTAAGTTTTCTTTTGTTGTGTCATAAATTCTTCGTTCACGAGAATCTAACTCTTTTCGGGTAGCAGCAATTAGAGCAATTTGTTTTTGACGATTAATATAGGTTTTTACTTTTTCATTTTTAGTTGGAATTTTTGTATATTGAAAATAGTTACCTTGACTATTTTTTTCTCCAACTTGGGTAATTTTAATAATTGCAATATTTTGTTGCTGTTTCTTTGCAGACTCGTCTGATGAATCAGAAAGAATAAACTGTTCTTGGAAAACGGTAACTTGATCACCTACATGAACCCCATTTTTTCGACCTAAAGAAATAACAACAAATGT
>JBNMNM010000252.1:0-4857 GCA_051275585.1 bacterium
TCCGCTGGTTATTTCAAAGTTTTAAGAATATTAGCAATATTTCTTATAGTAATCTATACAATGGGAGCAATTTTTGGTGATTCAAGTGATCTATTCACCATAGGTTTCTGTATTGGTGTGTTAATTTTTAATGAATATTTTAATGTAAAATTACAGAAAGCGGATAAGATTATGACTGAGGTACATAGTTTTGATTTAAAAGATGGATATATAGAAAAGCCAACAGCAGGAACAGGGTCAATTGAGGACCAATTAGCTAGATTAAGAAAACAAGCTCAGTCTAAAAAAAATACTAAAGAACCTTATAATGATACTCCACAAGTAGAACAAGCCCATATTAATACACAAACTAAAAAAACTTATAATACACCACAAGCAGAACAAACCCTCCCTAAAGAAGAATTTGAAATTCCATTCAATAAGTTTTATAGCTCTTCCTTTTTTCAAAAATTAAAGTATCAAAAATGCCCTAACTCTTCTTGTGATTTCTTAGTTACTACTGATTTTGATTCTTGTCCAAAATGTGGCAGAGGATATCATGGTAAGAAAAAAACACTCAACCAAAAAAACAAACATATTACAGATAAGCTTTTAGAAATAAAAAATAGAATCAATAAGTTAAATCAAATTATTGAAGATCAAAAAAAATATGACCTTAAAGATTTAGCACAAAGTACCACTTTAGCTATGCAAAAAATCATAAGACAAGAAGAAGGATTTCAATTAAAACAATGGGATTTAAAACTAGTACTTTTAGTAAATCAGATTGAACCTTTAAGCAAAAACTGGCGTAAATTAGGAGAACTTTTAGAAAAACAAGAAGATGAATTTGATCAAATTATTAAATACCATAAAACCAATATTGATTCTTTAGACAATTTAAAAACTGAGTTTGGTAAAAAAGATTTTCAGGCTCAACAAAAAACAGAGTTTCATCAAAAAATTGATGGTATTAAGTCCGTTCAGATTCAAATGCTTACAGATCTAATGGCATCACAAGTCGCTTTATTCATAGAAAACACAACTCACCATCAAAGTATCAGCGATGATGAAGTTCTAAACTCAATAGATCTGCTTCATGCTTATCATGAAATTGGAACTTTCTCTAAAGGCTTAGAAAAACTAGAAGATGAATATGATTCTTTATTATCAGAACAAAACTTGGTTGATGCCTAAATTTTGATGATCCACGTTATAAATATAAGTACAAAAAATTACCTAATTATAATGAGAGTATAAATGAAGTGTCCTAAATGCAAAGAAACTATTCCTCCTGAAACAAAGACTTGCCCAAATTGTTCACCTCTGTTTTCAACAATTAAAATCGGTTTTTTCTCCTTCTTTATGGTAGCAGGAGGACTAACAACTTTAAGGATGAATTTTGGCAGTCAAATAAGTTTAGGTGGAGCTATTGGTAGAGCAGTTATTATGACTCTTCCTTTGGTACTTCTTCCTTTTAGCATGTTTGCTATGTATCTATGTAATCAGGGGACATGAGACTTATTTTAAAAATTTAAGGTATGTAATCAGGGGACATGAGACTTATTTTAAAAATTTAAGGAAAAAACAACAAGGTCTCATGTCTCTTGATTCGAATCTAATTCGAATAAATCAAGTCTCGTGTCCCCTGATTTCACTTTACAATAAGTCTATTTTGGACGTTTTGGTTTACTCTAGAAATTATTTTGTTTCTTGGTCTTTTCGCAATGTCGGATTTTCCATAAATATGCAGTTTCAGGGTGAGTAATGTTTTTAGAAAAAATTAGGAATATTTATTGATAGCTGATATTCGTTATCAACAACATCACCTAGAATTATCATAAAGAGCCAAAATTATGAGCACTACAGAAAAAAAGACTAAGACATTTGATCCTTCCTATCTAAATGATTCAATTGCAATAAAAACAAAGTGGAGTCCTGTAAAGGTTAATGTAGGAAGCCTCTCTCGCAATTATATTTTGGTAAAGACTAGTTCTAGTTGTTTTGAGGTTCACCCCTCAAAATCTTCCAAAGTGATACATCTAATAATATGTTTAATTTTTCTTTCACTTAGTGTTGCTGGATTTATTAAATTGCAAATGGACGCTTTTTCAACAGGTACGTTTATTTTTGATCCAGAAGGGTTTGGAATTTTGGGAGCTTGTTTTATAGGTTCGATTGTTCTTCTTTATTTTCTGCACCCATATACTTACATGTTTTTTGATAGAAAGAAAAAATTATTTTGGAAAGGTGGTAGGAAATCATCAAAAGCAAGTAAAAAATCTGCAAATATTAATGAGATTCATGCAATACAGTTACTTTCAAAACTACGCCCTGGAACAGGAAGAGTCTCTTCATTTTATAGCTATGAATTGAATCTAGTTTTAAATAATGGGAAACGTATTAATGTGATTGATCATGCATATCAAGATCATGTTCGAGCCGATGCTAAAACTCTTGCCTCATTTCTAAAAACTCCTGTTTGGGATGCAATAGGAAGAGTCTAAATTAGTTATCCCCCAACTACAGCAGTATTATTCCAAGCTAAAATAACAAGTCTTATGGGGATTTTTCCTTCTACTTTAGAAATGTTTTATTTTCCCCGATAATGCAAATAGAGTACTTTGGAGTGAATATAGAACATAACACTTCCAATTAATGTGAAAACAAAAAATAAAACAATACCAGAAGAAATAGGAATATCTTTATCAAAAGTTGAGTATTGAGGGTGATCAGGATCGTAAAAAATTTGAATCCTTTGTCCTTTAGAATAACCTCGTAATTCTTTTTGAGCATCTGAACGTTTAGAGTGTTCAGACGAAAATAAATGATTACTCGCTTTATAACTTACGCCATTTTTTATCATGTATCGATATCGAATCAAAGGAGAGTATTGTACTTCTTTATGACTACTATTGTTGGTTGAAACATCTATTATACGAACAGAAACTTTTGCCTCATAAACATAGGCTTTGGTTGGGATCAATATATCTGACTTCCATAATAAAGTATAAGCCTCTCGATTCATGTAAAAAAGTACAAAAAAGGCCAAAAATAGGAATGTTATCGCAATAAGGAGTGAAACAAAGTTCGATATTACACTTTCCTTTTTTTCTTGAGGAAGAGTCTTATTATCCATTTTTTTATTTTCCCCTTTCTCTTTTTTCTTCTGTTTGTGCTGTATTATTTTCATGGGTTTTGATTTTAAACTCTTCTTATTGATAAAGCTTGAAGATAATTTTATTAGTTTTCCAATGTGAACTATTTTCTTTTTAAAAAAAGTTTCTAGTGGAAAAAATAAGTAGAATATTGGAGTGTTTTACACAAATTTGGAAATAATGTTTTTTATATGGAATAACTTGAGTTTCCTTCATTCTAGTAGTGATAATCATTATCATTTCTGTGAAATCACAATATAACTATTAAAACAATAATTTTTCAAAAGAATTTATGAAAAAGTTACGCTTAGTTGTTGCTTTACTCTCTTTTTCTTTCATCACTTATGCTCAATCTACAATCTATTATTTAAGTGGTGCAAACGAATATTTCGAGAATGCTCGCACTAAACTTGATTCAAGAGATTATCAAGGAGCTATTTATCCAGAAGTTATATCCACAAGGAAATGAAAAAAGCACTTTTGAACATACAAGGGTTCTAAAAATAACTAACAATCTCTAAAAATTTAAAGAAGTTTATTTAATACTTTATGAATAATATTACCAAGTTCTTCGGCTTGGTAAGGCTTAAATATAATTTCATTAAAATCCCATTTTTGAATATTTTTTTTCAAAAGGTATCTATTTCCAGTAGAAAGAATAATTGGAATATTAGAGCGAATTTTACGCAACTTCGTAGCTAACTCATTTCCTTTCATATTAGGCATATTATAATCCGTAATGACCAAATCAAAACCTTGAGGATTATCTTGAAAAGTTTTGAGAGCCTCCTTACTACTATTTATATAAATTGATTGATATCCTAGCTCCTCTAGCATCGCTTTTCCTAGTTCTAGCATTAAGTCTTCATCATCTACAAAAATTATTGAAAGTGGTTTCATGACTTTTACTCATTAATTGAAGTTCACTGTTTTCAATACTCATAAAATATCTTTTTAAAATGTATGATAATCGTACTTTATGTATGACTATCATACACTTCTAGGAAAACAAAGTGCTATCTCCTGATTTTTAAATGGAGATCAGCTATGTCACAAAACAAGGAAGGAACAAGAAATTACGGAACAAATTTGTGTGGAACTAGAATTAAGCAAGGAAGAAAAGAAAAAGGAATAAATCAGCAAGAATTAATCGCAGCCCTAGAAGTGGATCGTGGAATTAAACTTCATCGCAGTGCCTTGGTTTTGATTGAGCAACAAAAACGAAGTGTGAGTGATATTGAATTAGTTGCCTTTGCTAAGTTATTAGATGTTAGTGTTCTCTGGTTGTTGTTCGGAGAAAATCAGAAATTAGTATAAGAACTACAAAAAGATTTTTGGTTCAGAATTGAATCAGGCTATGATTGCCAAAACTTACGATGAACAAATTTTAGGACTAATTGAAAAATATAAAGAGAAGCGTATAAAAAATGGGAAATAATTTTTGTTATTATTTGTTTTCAAAGAATATTTTTAATTTTTTAGTAGTCAAATAACTTTAGAATGAAAATTCTTTTCATTAAAGTTAAATTGACAATCTATCCTATTCTTGAACGAAATGCTTTCTGCAATCCCGCTTCTTTAGAGGCGGGTCGAGGAAAGCCAACCTAGAGACCTTTAGTCCCATTTTTTAAATAAACCAAAAATCGACTTAAGTACCGTATATTACTAGTAATTTTCTAATTCGTGTGGTATGCTATTTCTTTAATCATTCAATAGTCTC
>JBNMNM010000253.1:0-4854 GCA_051275585.1 bacterium
CGCATCTATTGAAGAAACATCTGCTTCTATTGAACAGATGTCATCAAACATCCAGCAAAATGCAGAGAATGCACGACAAACAGAAAAGCTTTCTCAAACGGCTGCAAATGATGCTAAAGAAACAGGAGTTGCTGTTGATAAAGCCGTTACAGCAATGCATGAAATTGCGAGTAAAATTTCAATTATTGAGGAAATTGCACGACAAACAAACCTACTGGCCTTAAATGCCGCCATTGAAGCCGCACGAGCTGGAGAACAAGGAAAAGGTTTTGCTGTTGTTGCTTCAGAAGTTCGAAAATTAGCAGAAAGAAGTCAGAAAGCCGCTGGAGAAATCAATGTTCTTTCAACAACAAGTGTTGATGTTGCTGAAAAGGCAGGAGAGAAACTTAAAGTATTAATTCCAAATGTTGAAAAAACAGCCGATTTGGTACAAGAAATCAGTGTTGCCAGTTCAGAGCAAAATTCTGGAGTGGAACAAATCAACCAAACGATTCAACAACTTGATACTGTAATTCAACAAAATGCTTCTGCTGCGGAAGAAATGTCATCAACGGCTGAGGAGTTATCTTCTCAAGCCGTTCATCTAAAAGATATCATTGCTTTCTTTTCGTTAGGAAATCAGCAAAGTACTCAGATTACATCCCAACAAGTAGCAACTAATCATCAGATAGAGCACCACATACCAGCAAATAATACAGCTCAAATACCAGCTTCAACATCTTTTAAAAAACCAGTACGTCAAAACTCAAATTCAGCAACGTTAAAAAGACCAAGTACTCCAATACAACAACCCAAAAAGGACTCAAACAATTCAGGTGTCTCACTAGATATGGGAATGGATGACCATTTTGATGATCATGAATTTGAAAAGTACTAGATTTTTTAATGCAATCTAAACTAGATTCTTTGCTTTTCAGCATTTTATGAAAAGCAAAGGATTATTAATTTATGGAAGCAAATTTCTGGATTTCTCGTTGGGAAAGTAATCAAATTGGATTTCATACAGATGAGATCAACCCTTCTCTTACTAGATTTTGGCCTCAACTTAATCTTCCTAAGGGTGAAGTTTTTGTTCCTTTATGTGGAAAATCAAATGATTTACAATTTTTAGCCCGTCAAGAACACCAAGTTTTAGGTGTTGAATTAAGTGAAACGGCTGTTCATTCTTTCTTTAAGGAAAATAGCCTCTCATACAAAACAGAGCAAGGAGGTGATTTTTCTGTTTTAAAAAATGATTCTATTCGATTATTCTGCGGAGATTTTTTTAAGATTACCTCTGATCAGATAAAAAATACTGTTGCCATTTATGATCGTGCATCCTTGATTGCTCTTCCTCCAGAAATGAGAGAACAATATGCACAGCATCTTATTAAAATATCACCTAAAAATATAAAAATCCTCTTAGTAACACTTGAAACAACTGAGGAAGATAAAAAAGGCCCTCCATTTTCAGTCTCTGAAGATGAGGTAAAAAAACTATATCAAAGCAATTTTGCCATTGAAAAAATTCATGAAGAAGATGTTCTAGAGCAGAATGAACGATTTAAAAGTCGAGGAATTCCACATCTTTTCGAAAAGACATATATCCTCACAAAAAAATAAAGATTCATTCTAACCAACTATTTTTCTTTGAATTGAAAAATGAATGGTTCCAGATTGAATTTTAGTGCTTCCAGCTAATGCTTGGAAGCGATACTTTCGAAGATTTCTTGTTGCAATTCTTTCTAGTTCAGGATTCCCCTTAATCACAGGAAATACTTGATCAACCATACCACTCGGCAATACAGTAAACTTCAATGAAATTTTGATGTTTTTTTCAAGATTTAGTTTAGGTGCAGGCGGAGCATAGAGTAATTTCCGATTTCGAATCTCTCCAGTAAATAAAGTACCACCCCAACCTTGTTTTTTCGATTGAGATTGAGCTTTCTTCTGATTTTTTCCTCGAACCTTAATATTTCCTGCAATAGAGTTTTTCTTTAGAATTTTCTTTTCTAAACCATACTGTTGTTTTTGTGATAATGGAATATTAGGTCTTCCACCACCTTTCGCATTTTCTAATCCAAACTTTTTTGTTGGCTGAGAATTTTGATGAGTTTTATCTCCTGTAGAACGAGGGATTTCACCATTATTCGCAGGTAAGTCTTGTTGATTCCCTAATTTTTGTGGTTGTAATTTACCTGAGCCAAACTTATCTTTTGTTGAACTTTGTTGAGAAAGTTTTGTAAATGGACTTTTTCCCAAGTTCATTTTTGGAGCAATTCGAACTTTTTTCTTATTTGCTTGAACTGTTGATTGAGTTTTTGAATTTGCTTGAACTTTTTTAATCGATTTTTTCTGAATCAGTGGCTTTTTTTTATTAACCACAATCACTTTTTTAATCTTTTTCTTTACAATAGTTTTTGGAATTATTTTCTTTTTTGGAACTGGTGCTAATTCAAGTTCAAAATATTTTGTTTCAATCTTCTTTTGAACAGGGCTTGTTTTCACCCAATATAACAATCCAGCATGCACTATAATTGATACAATGAGTAATTTATAAAAAAAGGAATTCGATTCCTGAAATAAAACCTCATTCATTTTTATTACCTCAAAAAATTACTTTCTCATTAGATTTTGTTCAAATCTGTGCAAAAATTTATCCTTCTTAATCATCTAAAGTTAGAAAGGTAAACCAATCTATTGACCATTCTTTTTTGTAACAATAGTTTGTTGTCTATCTTAACTTAAAAACATGATTTTTGCTTTATCTTATTCTAGGGGTTTACCATGTCTAAAAAGCAACTTATTTTATTTTTTATAACTTTCAGTGTCCTAGTCTATGCTGTTTTTAAATTATACAATGAACAACCTCAAGAAAAGACAGAAATAAAACAAAAAACAATAGTACAAAAACCTACGACTCCAACATTAACTATTTATACCTACGATTCGTTTAATAGTAAATGGGGACCTGGACCAATTGTTTTCAATAAATTTAGAAAAGAATGTAATTGTAAACTTAAAATAGTTGCTCCAGGTGATGAAGTTGCTGCACTAAATCGAGTAATTTTAGAGAAAAATCGTCCAAAAGCAGATATTCTTTTAGGCTTCAATAATAGTCGTTTAGGGAAAGTTTTTGAACACAACATTTTAATTCCATACAATCCACCATTACTAAAAAAAGTTGCTTCCCATTTAAAACTTGATCCTCAAAATAGAGCAATTCCGTTTGACTATGGTCATATGGCTTTTATCTATGACACAAAAAAGATTAAGGTTCCCCCAACATCATTAGACGATTTACTCTCAAGTAGATTTCATAAAAAAATTGTTATTCAAAGTCCTAAAACATCATCACCTGGAATTTCATTTCTTCATTGGACAATTGCAAAATATGGGGAAGATCACTATTTAGAATATTGGAAAAAATTACAGAAGAATTTACTAACAGTAACGGCTGGATGGTCTAGTGCTTATGGAATGTTTACAAAGGGAGAAGTTCCTATTGTATTGAGCTATGTAACTAGCCCTGCTTATCATCTTCATAATGAGAAAACAGAACGTTATCAAGCGGCTATTTTTAAAGATGGACATTACCAGCAAATTGAAATGGCTGGAATTGTGAAAGGAACAAAAAACCTAAAATTAGCTCAAAAGTTCATTGATTTTATGTTGTCTGAAAAATTTCAGAATGAAATTCCACTTAAAAATTGGATGTTTCCTGTAATTGAATACAAGCCGTTGCCTGCATCATTTAAAATTGCTCTAAAACCAAAACAGATTCAATCTCTTGATCCTAGCAAAATTTCAAAAAATAACTCTAAATGGTTAGCTCAATGGACAAGAGCCGTTGGAAGATAAGTTCTTTGCAAGCAATTGTAATTCTAATTTTAATTCTTGGATTTTATATTCCTATTGCTTACTTTTTTTTACAAAAAAATCCATTCTCTCCAACAGAGATCGTATTTCAATGGAAATTTCTTTGGAATTTCCTATTAGATTCATGGAATCTTAGTGTAATTTGGTTTTCAATTTATCAGGCTTTTTGGAGTGCCGTTATTTCAATTCTGTTAGCACTTCCAACAGCGTGGATTCTTAGTCATTACCAATTTAAAGGAAAAAGGATTTTCCAAGCATTAAGCTATCTTCCTTTTGTATTGCCTTCAATTTTGGTTATTTTAGGGGTGATCTTATTTTTTGGAAATCAAGGAGTTCTTAATCGTTCGTTAATGACTATTTTTTCATTAGAAGAACCTCCTTTCCAATTTCTTTATTCCTTTCAAGGAATTTTAATTGCTCATGCATTTTACAATTTCCCACTTGCAATGAAAATTATTGCCGATCAATGGGAAAAAATGCCCTCACAATATCGATTTGCAGCTCAATCATTAGGAACCAAATCATGGCAAGTATTTTTCAAAATTGACCTACCATTATTACTTCCAGCAATTCGATCAGCATTTATTCTAATTTTTATTTTATGTTTAAATAGCTTTGTAATTATTTTAGTGCTTGGTGATGGGCTTCGTTTTACAACCATTGAGGTTTTAATTTATCAATTGGCACAGATTGAACTCAACTTAAAAGGAGCTGCTAGTTTATCTTTTTTACAGATTTTAATTAGTATGTTTTTATTAGTTACTTTCTTTCAAAAAAAAGAGCACTTTTCCAAACAAAGCTACCAACAACAAAAATCACTTTTTCAAGAAGCTAAATTATTATCACCTACTGCATTTTTAAGTTTGCTTTGGTTGCTTCTCACTACTATTTTTTTTCTAGGCCCATTGCTTTCTATTATTTATGACTCATTGCTTTACAAGCAAAATAACCAAATTTTTTTTAGCTTTCATTGGTACCAACAACTTTTTTCACAAC
>JBNMNM010000254.1:0-4850 GCA_051275585.1 bacterium
TACAGAAGTTATTTGGAGAGGTTTTTCCTTGTTAGGAGAGATTACTCAAATGTGGCTAATTATGAGTGATCCAGACTAACTATATGAAATACTTATTATAAATGTGTCCCAAGTACAGCCAGTAAACTAGGGGGCTCTCCCGCTCATTTGTCGTAGATTTTCAACAAGGCATTCCTTCTCTAGTTATCAAGTAAATGCAATTGATAAAAATTATAAAAGAATAGGAATTACAAGTACTTTTAGGGAAGGTGTTGCATATACGTATGCTAAAAAAATAATATCAAATACAAGCATTTCTGTAATTGAGTCTTGATTGTTTTCAATAGGATGGAAGCAGAGCCATCATAAAAATGAAGATGAATTATAGAAACCAAAACTAATGGATATGACGCTTTATAATTTGTGCAATGATTCCTTTTTTTTCTAATTTTTTGAATGTTTTGTTAAACTTTTCTAAAAACTTATCTGTATTAGGAAGAAGCTTAGATATGATTAAGTGAAGTTTAGTTTGATTTAATACTTTTTTTAATGTTCTGAAACCTGAATGATTTCCATATATATTTTTTATCGTGAGCCATCCCACTTGTTCACTGAGTGCAACCATTGAAACTTTTTTGTTCTTTAATAAATGAAAACAAGTTTCAGTATTTTTAGGAGTTCTTACTGTAATAAGTCTTCGCTTAAGAAATGATTGAAGTGGCTTTAAACTATATGTTTTAGGTACACAGGCTGATAATCCCATAAGATCATTTTTTTGTATGTATGTTATTTTTGAGTCAGTAGTTACAAAAAAACGTTCCGTTATTGTGATTAATGGAGCCGAAAATTTAAAAATGACCTCTCTTTGTTTATCTTTGAGCCATGGAAATGTTGCAAAGTAACTTGCATTTGCTGCTTTTTGATAAACCTTTGGCCAATCCATATAATGTATTTTAACTTCCTGTCCCATTTCTTTAAATACTGAGGAAATAATCTCTGTGATAATTCCACCATGCTTTAAATCTTTTCCAGAGTAAGGAGGGTATTCTCCTGTAACAATATTAAATGATTTTGCATAAATCAGAGAACAGGATATCAAAAAATATAAAGTAGCAATGCTTAGTGCTAACCACTTTTTTTTGCTAAAAAATGTGCTCATTAATTTCCGTGTCTATTTTCGTCGGTCAATAAAAAATAAGTCAGCATCTGATTTAGGAGGAAATTCAATCGCTTTTTCACATTGTTCGATAAACATCAGACTTGCTTTATCAAAGTCTTTTTTTTCTGTTGTTTTTTTAAACATCTCCATTGATTTTTTCCAGTTTTTTTGTTTGTAAAAATCCATTGCTTGATTGTAAATAGCAAGAAATTCTAGGGTGTGTGGATCAATTTTCCCTTTCTCTCCAACCAACTCATAAATACCAATTGCGGTGCTTTTTCCTTTTACAACTACATAAGACAACAATCTCGTTTCAAATATATCTTTTACTTCATCATTGGTTGAATCACTAATGATGATTTTTGTTCGAAATAATTTATTAAGACCTTCTAAGCGGCTTGCAACATTAACTTTATCGCCAATAACTGTATAATCCATTCTAGCATCTGAACCCATATTTCCAACAATAACTTCACCAGAATTGATTCCAATTCTAGTTTGAAATTCAGGTTTATTCTCAGACTTCCATTTTTTTGAGAGTATACTTAATCTATTTTGAATATTTAGAGCAGCATAACAAGATGCTTCTGCATGTTTTTCCATTGTATTGGGTGCTCCCCAAAAGGCCATAATTGCATCACCAATATATTTATCAACAGTTCCTTCATGTTCAAGAATAATGGAACTAAGTTCTCCAAAATAAACACTAAGGAATTCTACTAGTTTTTCAGGAGGTAGACTTTCAGAAATAGTTGTAAAGTCTTCAATATCTGAAAAGAAGATTGTGAGGTTTTTATTTTTCCCTCCTAAAACAGCTTCTTCACCTACATCAATCAAGCGTTGTACTAAGTTTGATGGAACATATTTAGAAAATGAACGTAGCCCTTTTTTCATATTCTGGAATGCAATATCCATTGTTTTGACTTCATATAAATTGGTTCTGATTTCCTTTTTTGAAGAGAAATCAAACTGCATCACTTTTTCCATTTCTTTTGATAATACTCGTAAAGGAGTAGAAATATTCCTTGAGATGGATGAGCCAACCACAGCTGTAAGCAAAATCAAAAAGATGGTTGCAAATAGGATATATTGGTTATTCCTATTGATCATAAACATAAAATCATCTTCTGGGATGATTGTGCCGATGATCCATTTTAATCCATTTCCATCATGAAGCAGATTATAACGGGCAAGATAACTCTTATTTTTGAAAGAAAAAGAAAAATCAATGTCTTTTCCCATGAGTTCAGGATTTTTTGCTATTTCTTTTTGATAAGCCTTAAATGAATAAGCAAGTTCTTTATCTTTGATTTGTTCTAACGTTTTTAATTGATAAAAGGTTTTTCCATTTAGTTTTATTTCTTCATAAATTTTTTGTGTATTTTTACCATTTTTAAAGGGTAAAGCAACAATTTTTTTATTCTCGCTCAGAATAAAAGCTTTTCCATTTTTTCCAATCGTTAATTGACCTAAAAAACGAGATAAATTTTTAATCCCAATATCAATGCCTAAAACGCCTAATAGTTTTTCATTTTTATCAAAAATGGGAATAGCATTGGTAATCCCAGGTTTTTTATCAGAGAAGAAAATATAAACATTAGTCCATATTAGTCCTTTCTTTTTTACTGCGGCTTTAAACCAAGGACGTTTTCGAGGATCATAACCTTGATCAATAGTTCTAATTTCATTAGGAAAAACTTTGGCTAAATCTGGATTTTGATGCTCCCAACTGATAATAGTCTTTTTATTTTTTCGGATTACAGATTTGAGGCTATATGTATTTTCAGTTGTTCTTTTTGCCATGAAAAAGTTTCCTGAAACATCTCCATAGTAAACATTTACAAACTGATCATTGGCAACTAGTGTATCATGAAGATATCTAAGGAGCTTTTTTCTATCCTTAACATCAATAAAATCTTCTAAAAGATAGGTACTTAGTTTAGATGTTGTCGTGGCGGGTTTTAGGTGACTTAAGGTTTGTTCTAGTGCTTGATTCGAAATCTTATACACCATAGCATTAATTAAAGAATGGATCGAGTTTTTTGCACCATAATATGAGATTAGGCTAATGACTGATCCACAAATAATAATCAAACCTGTAATTAAAAAAACTAGACTAAAACGTAGGGTTACTCTTTTAACGCTCATGTAGTTTTCCTACCTTAGATAAAAAGCTATTTAGGGGGATTTTAGAATTTTTGTGATGAAATGATATGAGTAACAAAAAATTCTATTTTTATTAGAACTTCAACCACAATGTTACTGTAGCACACAACTGTAATAACTATTAATCCATTGAATAGATATCAATGAAATTTTATTCAAAATTTGTGTAAGAACGCATTGATAATACCAATGCAAAATAAGATTTTAGATTGGTATTCAATTTAATTATATTATATGAATATTTTCTTTCTATAGTAGGAAAATTAAATTGTATACAGGGATTGCTGTAATAGAAGATTGGATATTACATGTTTTTGTTTTGGATTCGATGCATTTAGAAGTATATTTACATGTTATAATATTGTTAAATTGATGTATAGAATTTTAGAGAAGTTGCTGCGATTGGATTTGTGGCCGTAACTATAAATGATTGATTTTAATATGGTAGTTCAATTCGGAACGTTGTGCCAACTCCTACAGTGCTATCACAGTAAATATGACCTTTTAGTTTTTGAGTTATGAGATTGTAAATAATATGTAGCCCTAAACCACTTCCTCCAGAATTTCCTCTAGTTGTGAAAAACGGATCAAAAATTTTACTTAAATTTTCCTTTGGAATTCCTTTTCCATCATCAGTATAAATAAGCACAATACAACCATCTATGTTCTCTACTTGAAATAAAATAGATCCCTCTTTTTTTCCATCATAAGCATGGGTAATAGAGTTCATTAGTAAGTTTGTGATAACTTGAGAAAGGACTCCAGGATAGCTAGATAGTGTTAATTGCTCATCACAATCTATATTGATAGAGAGTTTTAAGTTCTTGATTCCAGGTTTAATGCTTAAAAATACTTCTTCTAAATATTCTCGAATTTTAAATTCTCTTTTCCTTTCACTTGTTTGATCAACTGCAACTTCCTTAAAACTTTGAATTAGTGTTGATGCTCGGCTCAAATTTCTTAAAATGATGGAGCTATTTTGTTTTGAAGTTTCTAGAAAACTGGATAATTCAGAGCGTTTGATTTTTCCAGAATGAAATAAATCAAGAACTTTTTTAACTTTGCGTTCCATATAAGAAATAGCCGTAACAGCAACTCCTACAGGTGTATTAATTTCATGAACAACACCAGCAACTAGTCTGCCAAGAGAAGCCATTCTTTCCTGATCAATTAGTCTTTTTTGTGTGCTTTTTTGTTCCCGAAGTTCCATCTCTTTTCGAATAGTAATATCACGCATTCCAACAATTCTAACAGAGTATCCTTGGAACATTTGGACTACAGAAATAGTTTCAGCATAAAAGGTATCACCATTTTTTCGAAATCCTTTTATTTCAGAGGAAGAACCTTCGTGACTATTACTGATTTTTTCAGCTTTTTGATGTTCTTCATGAGTTATAAATTCATAGATTTTTTTCCCAACAACTTCTGATTCTGTATAACCAAATATCCCTTTATTTGCTTCTAAAATTATTCCTTCTTTATGGACAAAAACAGCTTCAAAAGATGCTTCAATCAATTCTCTGAGTTGTTTTTCGTTATCTTGAGT
>JBNMNM010000255.1:0-4810 GCA_051275585.1 bacterium
AGGTTCCTTTAAAACTCTTGATTTTCCAGCTACGGCAACAGGGCCAAAAATCAACGATATTATGGTTGGAAGTGAAGGTGCTTTTGGAGTTTTAGTCAGTGCGACTTTAAAAGTATTTCGTCATTTACCAAATAATCAAAAACGATTTTCTTATATTTTTCCTGATTGGGAAAGTGCAATTTCAGCTTGCAAAGATATTTCTCAAGGTGAATTTGGAATGCCTTCCGTTTTCCGAATTTCTGATCCAGAAGAAACCGATGTTGCATTAAAACTCTATGGTGTTGAAGGAACTCCTTTAGATAAAATGATGACCGTGCGTGGTTTTCAACCAATGGATCGTTGTTTATTGATTGGACACACCGAAGGAGAAAAAGAGTTTTCAAAAAATGTATTCAAACAAGTCAAAAAGGTTTGTAAGAAATATGGAGCAATGTTTTTAACAGGTTATCCTGTGAAAAACTGGGAACATGGTCGATTCAAAGATCCTTATATGCGAGAAGATCTGAATGATTATGGAGTTATGATTGATACTCTTGAAACAGGCGTGACTTGGGAAAATTTACATAAAATTCATCAAGGAGTTCGAGCTTTTATTAAGAATCGTCCAAATACCATTTGTATGACTCATAGTTCCCATTTCTACCAACAAGGAACTAATTTATACTTTATCTTTTTTGCTAAAATGAAAGATATTGAAGAGTATAAAAACTTCCAAGACGGCATTATTGATTCCATTGAACGACATGGTGGATCTTTAAGTCATCATCATGGAGTTGGAAAAATGATTGCACCGTGGATGGAGCGTCATTTAGGAAAAGAACAAATGGATATTCTACGAGCCTTAAAGAAACATTTTGATCCAAAAAATATCATGAACCCAGGTGGAACGCTTGGTCTTGATTTAGATAAAAAAGAACAACAATAGTAACATTCAAAAGGCTGGAGTTCTTCTGGCCTTTTCCTATTCCAAAAATGATAACCTGATGTTTTATGAGATTACTGAACCATTATTTTTAATCTTAGAAACAGATAATTTATAACCTAAGTTTCTTAGAATTAAATCAATTGTTTTTATTGTTGGATTTCCTTGTTCAGAAAGAGCTTTATATATATTTTGTCTATTTATTTTTGCCTTTTTTGCAATATCACTAACCCCACCACTAACTTTAATAATAGTACCCATAGCAATTTTTAAATCTTCAATGTCTCCATCTTCACCAAAGGCTTCAAATACGGCTTCTTTGTAGGCTTCCATTTCAATAGGGTCTTCTAATTTTTTTTCTAAATAATCTTTTCTAAAGTCTTTTACTTTCATTTTATTTCTCCCTCATTAGTTTTGATATCTACATAAAACACTTAAGACCTTATTTGCTACTTTGTTTGAAAGTATCCCAGTAACTTCTGGCTTTTTTTATATCTTTTTCTTGAGAATTTTTTTCCCCACCTGAAATTAAAAGAACAATCTCATTATTCACCTCTCCATAATAAACTCTATACCCCGGCCCTATATCTATTTTCAACTCAAACAGACCTCCATCTAAATGTCTATTTGTCCCAGCATTGCCCACTTCTAATCGCTCTATTCGAGTAATAATCCGATATCTATTTTTAGAATCTAAAGAGTCAAGCCATTCTATAAATGGTTCTTTCCCATTTTTCTTCTTAAAATACTTAATGACTTTACTCATAAAAACCTTTTCTAAAATAATGAATCAACACTTTTTGTCTGTTATATGCGACTTATACATATAAATCAATCCTTCGTTTTTTAAGGAACGACAATTGATCTTCAAAACTTGAAATCCCCCTTTCATTTTGTTATAGAGTAAATCCTAATACGTAAATTATTCCAACTCTTTCTACATTTCATTCCTTTAGAAAACTTATGATAAATCCATTTCAAAAAAGAGTACTCTTACAAATATTATTTAGTTTCCTTCTAATCAATCTATTCTTTAGTCATTCCATTTTTGCTCAAAAACAATACAAGGTAAAAAGATATTCTGTGAATCATGGAATCACAATCAAAACCTTTGATGTAATTCGCAAAGATAAATTCAAAGAATATGAGTTTTGCAATTATCTTAGTATTATCAAGCAAAAAAGGTTACTCCACTCAGCAAAACTTTGTGGTGAAGGAATGGGAATTTTTAAAGTTGTAAAAGGGAAGAAAGCAACTGTTGTTTATCACTCTATTCATTCAATGGGAGAAAGTGGTGGTTCTCAAGATGGTCATCAAGTTTGGTATGTTCAAAAAAATAAAGTTACCCATTTTTCGATTCGTTTGCTCAAAGAACAAGGGCGTATTGAAATCAAAGATTTAGACCGAGATGGATTTCCTGAAATCATTCAACAAAACATCCACTTTTCAAGTCGACAAATTCAAGAATTAGAGGAACCTCATTTAATCTATGCAGCTCATGTTCCAACCATTTTTCGATTTTCAAATGGAAAACTACAAAACAAAACTTTCCAATACAAAAAATGGATTCAAGCTTGGGTAAAAAATATTGAAAAAAAGATTCAAGCAAAAAAGATTACATCACCTGCAAAGTTAGCAAGTTATTTTCACATTGCAACTCAAGTTAAAAAGAAAAAGACGGTTTATCAATTTTTACAAAAACATATTCCAACAACTGAAAACGATGAAGGAGAAACCTTTGCTGTTGTAAAAACCTTTAAAAAATCAGAATCCATTCTAACCAAAAAGGTAAATGCAAAGGTAATTCGAGGAAAAAGAATTTACTCTTTCTCAGCAAAAGCATTAGAGCAATGGGGTTTTCGTTGGATTCTAATTCGTGATTATGATTCCGCAATGGCAAGCTTTTATAGTGCATCGCTACAAAAGAGAAGTTTTCCAAATAGAATTAGACAAATTCGTAACCTTTTACAAAAACAACATAGACAGTTAAGATCTCCAAATTACAAAAGAAATTGGAAGAAAGTTCAAAAGGTTATTCTAAAAAAATACTCTTTAGGAATGTCAAAAAACCTAAAAATGAGTTTTAAAAAATCAATCTAATTATCAAACTTTGATCACTTTTTTAGACAGCATCTCATGAAAAAAATTGTTTTAATTACAGGATGTTCTACAGGAATCGGAAAATCCTTAGCTCTTGCTTTTCATCAACATGGATATCTTGTTTATGCAAGTGCTAGAAAACTGAAAGATTTAGATTCTCTTAAAGAAAAAGGCATTCAAACACTAAAACTTGATGTTACCAGCATCAAAAGTAGGGAATCTGCAATTCAGAGAATCCAAGAGGAACAAGGCAGATTAGATATTCTAATCAATAATGCTGGATATGCCGCAATGGGGCCTCTTTCTGATGTGCCTGTTAAAGATTTACGTGCTCAATTTGAAACTAATGTGATTGCTCCTGTAGCTTTAGTACAAGAAACAATTTCTTTATTGCTTCGTTCTTCAACAGCAACAGTTATTAATATCGGAAGTGTTTCAGGGGTTTTAACCACTCCATTTTCTGGTGCTTATTGTGCTACAAAATCAGCTCTTCATGCTCTGTCTGATGCTTTCCGAATGGAACTAGCTCCTTTTGGAATTAGTGTAATCACAGTTCAACCTGGTGCAATCCAGTCAAATTTGGGAAAAACCGCTCTTGCAAAAACAAGTATTAAAGAAGATTCACTATTTCATAACTTGGTAAGTTCAATCCAAGCTAGAGCTAATGCATCTCAAGAGAATCCAACTTCTAGTACTGAGTTTGCAGAAGAGTTAATTCGAGCAATCCAAGGTAACAATCCAAAACCTGTAATTCGAATTGGAAAACAAAGTACGTTATTACCACTTTTAAAACGTTGGGTTCCAACACCTATTTTGGATCAAATCTTAAGTAAAAAATTTAAACTTAATCAAATCCTAAAAGGATAATTTTTTTAAACTCTCAAGTATTCTATTTATGTTATGCATGGATTTTTAAATCTGAATTATAACGTTTTAAAAGTTGTTGTATAACATAATTCATTTCCTCTGCTTGATATGGTTTTATGATCAGTTCATCAACCCCCCATTGACTAATATCTTCTCTGGATATTTGAGTATTTCCTGTAGCTATAATAATAGGAAGATTATTACAAACCTTTCTAACTTCTTTTGCTAAAATTTCTCCATTCATTTTAGGCATTTCATAATCTGTAATAATTAAATCAAATTTATTTGGATCATTACGAATTATTTCTAATGCCTTTAAACTATCTGTCAAAAATATTCCTTTATATTCAAACTCTTTGAATACTTCCCTAGCAAATTCAACTGTTATCTCATTGTCATCCACAAACAAAATATAAGTTGTTTTCATTATTTATCCATATTTAGTGTGGGAGTTAATTTCTCTAAATTTTAAAAACGATTAAAATATGACATTGATGTCGTGGATTGTAAATAAAAAACATGTCTTTAATGGCGTATTTAAATTTTACAAAGAATTGAAATATGAGAGGAATCGATGAAGAAAGTAGATATTTTAATGAATTTTCCTTATTTACAGAAAAGCTTCAGGAAAAAATTTATCTATTAAGAAAAAAGCACAAATTAACACAAGAAGATATGGAACTTTTTGAGATTTCATTAAGGCAATACCAAAGAATTGAATCAGGCCAAACGGTTAATATAACACTGTCAAACCTTTTCAAAATTGCTAAAGCGTTAAAAATTAAGCCAAGTCAATTACTTGATATTTAGGAGGATATTTTGGGGAAATTAAAAATTGTAATTGGTGCTTTCCTATCAACAATCAGTCTCTTTTTTGTCATTGCGGCTTTAAACGATGTGATTGAAGGAGAGAAAGTTGGG
>JBNMNM010000256.1:0-4808 GCA_051275585.1 bacterium
CCAATTCGATTACAAATTTTAATTGTTTGATTTCTATTGTTATCAATTTCTTCCAAAATGCAGGCTACTTCTTTTTTTCTTTCTAAAAAACTCCCATTAAATTGAATAATCCATTGATTAACTTCAGTTTTGCTTTCTTTGATAGCCCCAAAAGCTAACTCTACAGAAACAGTCAGCTTTTTTTGGCTATCAAAAATTTCATGAGAAAGACCTTTAATTGAATCAAATTGATTACTTTTACTTTTAGCAACATGAATTCCCATCAATGGGCTAATCATTTGTGTTGATTGAACTAAATGCCCTAAAAACCCTTCTAATTCCAAAATTTTATTTATTTCAGGTATAAGCTGATTCATACTAGAAATTGATTCATTTAAAATAAAAATACAAGACTCAGCTTCTTCATAAATTATACTCAATAATTCTTGAAAGTTTTTTACACCATAATTTGGATCTGAATCCATTTTTTGGCTAATAGAGTTAGCTTTGTTTGCATTCTCTTTATAATTTAAAGATAGGTTTCTCAAAAATAAACTGTCAGAAGACACATGAGTTTCTGTTTTTTTAGAAATTATGGATAAGTCTTTTGCGATTAAGTTAAGACTATCTTGCCACATAGTAAATTACGTTTAAAATTAATAACTCTTTGATCTAAGATTCTATACCTCAGACATGAACTTCCATTTATTTTAAATTTATATTATTTGCGAGTTCGTTAATATTTAAAATTAATGCCACTGTTCCATCACCTAAAATAGTTGCCCCTGAAAAATTAGCCTTTCCTTTACCATTAAGTACTTCACCTAAAGGTTTAATTACAGTTTGATACTCCCCTATAACAGCATCAATCGCAAAACCTATCCGTTTACCCGCTATCTGAGAAATTACAATTTGTTCCACCAAAGGAGCTTCTGTACCTTTACTCTTAAACTTTTCTCGCAGATAAATATAAGGAAGAAATTCATCACGAACTTTAATCATGGGTTGACCATGTAAATCCATTGAATCCTCCTTTCGAAGGGCAACACATTCATCTACCATAGACAAAGGAAACACATAAAAGCTTTCCCCTACCTGTATTAAAAGTCCATCAATCATCGCTAAAGTTAAAGGTAATTTTAGAGTAAATGTTGTTCCAAAGTCTTTTTGACTACTAACTTCAATAGCACCACGTAATGCATCAATATTTTTTTTCACAACATCCATTCCAACACCTCTTCCAGAGATATTGGTGACCTCTTTAACAGTAGAAAACCCTGGTTCAAAAATCAGAGAAAAACATTCTTCATCAGAAAGTTTTGTTTTAGGTTCTATTAAACCAAGGTCTAAGGCTTTGTTCAAAATTCGTTCTCGATCTAATCCTTTACCATCATCTGTAATTTTGATGAGTATGTGTGCTCCTGAATGTTCCGCAGAAAGATGTACTATCCCTTGTCTAGGTTTCCCTTTTTTTTCCCGATCATCTGGAAGCTCAATCCCATGATCAATACTATTACGAATGATATGCACTAAAGGATCATTGAGTTGTTCAATAATAGTTTTATCTAATTCTGTTTCTTCACCAGCAGTTTTCATTATTATTTCTTTACCCAGATCATTAGACAAATCTCTCACAAGACGTTTAAATTTACTGAACATGCTTCCAATCTGAAGCATACGCAGACCCATCGTATTATCTCGTAACTCTGCGGTAAGTCTTTCAATTCTTTCAGAAATTTCTAGAATATCAGGGTCATCTTTAGATTGAGCTACTTGGCTGATATGTGCTTTAAGTGTAACTAATTCTCCTACTAAATTTACGAGATTGTCTAGTTTGTCAGAAGGAACTCGAATTGTGGCACTAGACTGTTTTTCTTGTCGTTTTTCTCGAACTTCTGAAACTTGCTTTTGTTCTGCTAAAGCTGATTGAATTTCAGTAGAATCAACTAATCCTGACTCTGCTAAAATTTCTCCTAGATGTTTTTGTTGGTTTAGAACTTTATCTAACTCTTCACTGCTTAAATCACCCCGCTCTATTAAAATTTCACCTAACTTTTTATAATCGTCATCCCGACTCAAACCGATATCTTCATCAATGATTTCAATTTTTAGCTCACAACAATTATCAACAAATAAAAAAACATCTTTAATATCTTCAATACTTTTCTCAGTGGATAAAATAATATCCCAAAAAGTATAACAAACTTCAGCTTTAAGCTCTTCTAAATCAGGAATTCCCTCAAAATGTGAAATAACAGAACAATCCCCAAAATCACGTAATTCGTTTAGTAATGGAAAAGGATTATTACCAAGAAAAAAATCTGAATCAGGAATAAAACAAATTCGATATGTAACAAATTCATTTGTAATATTAGAACCTGTAATAATTCCATCTCTAGATTGATTTGGAATTTCTATTTTTTTTTGAGTAGAAGATAATTCTCTTAAAGCACCAATAATTTCCTGTTTTTTATTTTCATCAACAGTCCCTTTTCCTTCATAGGCGACCAACATTGATCGAATTTGATCATGAGAGGAGAGTCCTAACTCGATTAATTTGGGTGTTACTAATAACTCTTTATGCCTAACAGAATCAAAAACAGCTTCTACTTCATGAGTAAAACTTGCAATATCCTCAAAACCAAACATTGCTCCTGATCCTTTAATTGTGTGCATAGAACGAAATATGCGACCTATTAATTCAGAATCAGTGGGTGCATCTTCCAGTTCAAGTAATGCTGTTTCTAGTTCATCAAGAAGCTCATTAGCTTCAATTTTAAAAGCTTCTTTTCCTTTATGAATTCCTTCAGTCATCCTAATACCTTTTTCACAACAGCGATGAGTTGATCTGGTTTAAATGGCTTAACAATCCAACCATTTGCTCCTGCATCTTTTCCTTCTTTCTTTTTTGATACTTCTGATTCAGTTGTTAGCATAATAATGGGAGTAAATTTATATGCTTGTTGCTCACGGATTTTGCGAACCAATTCAATCCCATCTAAATTTGGCATATTGACATCGCTAATAATCATATTGATTTTTTTTCCTTTTAGCTTTCTTAACGCATCAATACCATCAACCGCTTGAACAACATCATAACCAGCTTCTGTTAAAGTAAAACTAACCATCTCTCGTATACTAATTGAATCATCAACAGCTAAAATCGTCTTATTCATTCAGTTCTCCATATAAATAAAAATAAAAAATAAAACTAACACCCCTAGAAGAATTAAATATTTAAAGTATTTTATATTCTAACAAGACTCTGTAAATTGCTTTTCATTTAGAACTTAAGAAATTCTACATCAGAAACTATCAATAGTTTTTAGAAATAGATGTAAATATTCTTTCTAAACAAGAAGTTCCCCATTCTTTATTTTTTTAATAAAAAACTCTATCCATTTTCTAGAAAAAAGACCTTACTATTAGTGAGTAAGTAACCCCATGATTTTTTCTGGAATTTTGTCCAAAGCAACTAAACACTCAGCTCCACCTTCTTTAAAGGCTTGGTTTGGCATACCAAAAACAACACTTGTTTTTTCATCTTGAGCTAACGTTCGAGATTTTGCATTTCTCATAGCTAACATTCCTAAAGCTCCATCTTTTCCCATCCCAGTTAACATAACACCAACAGCATTTGCTCCAACATATTTAGCCACAGAGTTAAAAAGAACTTCAACTGATGGAGCATGACCACATACTTTTTCTCCTTCTTTACAATTTACTCGGTACTCTCCACCTGAACGAATCACAGTCATGTGTTTATCTCCAGGAGCAATCAATACTCTTCCAGATAAAACTCGATCTCCTGTTTCAGCTTCTTTCACTTCCATTGCACAAAGATCATTTAAACGCTCTGCGAATCTTTTAGTAAATTCTGGGGGCATATGCTGAACAATCACAACACCAGGCATATTTGGTGGGAATTGTTCTATAACAGTACGAATTGCTTCAGTACCACCAGTAGAAGCACCAATCGCAATTACTTTATCTGTAGATTGAGCTAATGATTGATTTGCAGAAGATTTGATAGGTTTTGGTCTAGATTTATATTTCCAATGACTTACATTTGCTTTCGCAACTATTTTTAATTTTTCTCGAACTTCCACCATCATTTCATTAAGCCCATAACCTACATCAAGACTAGGTTTTGTTGCAAAATCGACCGCTCCTGCCTCTAACGCATCAAGAGTAACTTGCCCTCCTCGTTCAGTCAGAGAACTAACAATTAACACTGGAATTGGATGTTGATGCATAAGACGACGAAGAAATGCCACTCCATCCATTCGTGGCATTTCAACATCAAGAGTAAGAACATCAGGTTTTAATTCTACAATACGATCTCGAGCAACATAAGGATCAGGTGCTGTTCCAATAACTTCAAATTCAGGATCTTCCTCTAACCCTTCCGTTAGTACCTGACGCACAAGTGCTGAATCATCAACAACAAGTACACGAATTTTTTTTCCCATAATTTAGTTGGATGAAATTCAAACATTTTTATTCGAAAAAATCAGGATAACGCATCTTTAGATTATAAATTTCCTACAACTTTTGATACACCGCAGGTTTTACTAGAGTAAAAGGACTATCTATTCGACCAAGAGACTCCGAATGACCAACAAATAAGTAACCTCCAGGAACAAGCCACTCATAAAAATGATTCACTAAGCGTTGAATTGTTGGACGGTCAAAATAAATCATCACATTACGACAAAAAATAATATGAAATGGTTTTTTAAAAGGAAAAGTTTCACGCATTAAGTTTAATCGCCGAAAAGTTACTTGCTTTTTTAAACTGGGTTTTACTTTCCACGTCTCGTCATTAT
>JBNMNM010000257.1:0-4793 GCA_051275585.1 bacterium
TTTTAAAAAGACTGACAACAATATGAAATGTGATTAATTTTTTAGGTGAGCATTTTTTACTTTTTCAAAAAATTAAATTGCCTCAAGAGGGGATTTTCCTCTACTCTGCTAAAAATTCTTAGATAGAAGAGTGTGTTTTCTTCGAAGAAAAGATAAAGTTATAGAATCAATTTAAAAAGATAAAAGTATTTTTGATAAGTTAAGTAGTGTAAGGGGGGAGTATGGCAAAAGAAACGATAGATTTAAACTCACAAAAAGTAATTGAAATTGAACAAGGAAAGATTTCTAAACTATTAGATTGGGCTTACGAAAAAGCAATTAATGGTATTCCTGGATTTGATTCTGCTCAAAAAGTAGCTTCTGATTATAGTAAGGAAGATGGTGAACTTATTGATCAAGTAAACTCTTTGATTCGTTGGCAAAATACAAAGGCAGGTACTTCAGGGTTTATTTCAGGATTAGGTGGAGCCATTACACTACCTGTAGCCGTTCCTGCAAATGTTGCTAGTGTGATGTATATTCAAATGCGGATGATTGCATCAATTGCTTCTATGGCTGGATATGATCTTCATGATGATAAAGTAAAAACGTTAACGTTTGCTTGTTTAACAGGAAATGCCGCAAAAGATCTTTTAAAAGAGGTAGGAATTCAAATTGGTGTGAATGTAACAAAACAAGTAATTCAAAATATTTCACAAGCAACAATTACAGCGATTAATCGAAAAGTTGGATTTTTATTAGTCACTAAATTTGGTGAAAAAGGCGTTATTAATTTAGGGAAAGCCGTTCCGATTGTTGGTGGAATTATTGGTGGTGGAATTGATCTGATTTCAACCAATACCATTGGAAATATTGCGAGAGATACATTCTTAGGTGGTGATCATGAAGTTTTGATTACTCATGAAAAACAGGTTCCAAAAGAAGATGACATTATTGATATTGATTATGTTGAGGTGCTTCCATTAGAAGACAAAACAGAATCTAATTCTTTGAAACAGAAAGAAAAAGAAAAATAGATGACCTTTCAATTGTTGAATCTTTTTAAAAAGAAAAAACCTTCCTCTAAAAAAATACTTGAACAATTGTCTCAAGCTTTAAAATTATTAGTTGAGGAGCTTTATAAGGATGAATCTAGTTCTTGGGTTCATTCATTTCATCAATGTTATCGTCAGTCTTGTTATTTTTTAGGAGAAGGCTTTACTCAAGAAGATTTAAAAATGCTTGCTGAGAGAGTGCAAAGTCATTTTGTTGGTGGAATGGGAAGTTTTATATCGAGATGCAATTCAATATGTTCATGATCAATCTCTTCGAGGAATTAATTTAGGAATGACCGCAGATGAGTTAGCCGAAAAAATTAAACTTCCTCCACATTTAGCAAAAGCTCCTTACTTACAGCCTTTTTATGGAAAAGTTTCATGGTCTGTAAGATCAATGTTTGTAGGGAATTTAGGGTGGTTTGATGGAGATTCTGCAAACTTGCAACCATTATCACGACAAAAAAGAGCAAAATTGTTCGCTGATTTAGCTGGCGGAAAGGAACAGCTTTTAACGTATGCTCAAAAATTGTTGTCACAAAAAAAATATCAAGCAGCACTAGAAATTTCAGGGCATTTGCTTCGTCTTACTCCAAAAAATAAACAAGCAAAAAATATTCGAGTGAAGGCTTTATTTGCTTTAGGTGGAAAAGAGCAAAATCCAAATGCACGACATTATTATTTAACAGAAGCATTAGAAATTAAAAATGGATTTGTGGCAAAAGAACAAGCAACACCAAGTAAAAAAGTGGTTAATCAATTTCCTATGCAAGGCTTTTTTGATTCTTTAGCGGTCAATTTAGATCCAAAGAAAAGCAAAGGTCTGAATCAAATCGTGTTGATTCGATTTCCTGAATTATCTCAGATGTATCAAGTCCATGTTCGATATGGAGTTGCAGCAATTCAGAAACTACCAAAAGATCAATTTTTGAAAAAAGAGGCTAGTATTAAGGTCACAATGAATCAATCAGTTTGGAAGGAGATGTTAGCAAAGTTAAGAAGTCCAATTACAACTTTGCCTACACTAGATTATTCAATAGGAAATACTTTTGCTTTTGCAAAATTTCTAAAACTGTTTGAACCACAAAAACAGAAATTACCATATGAAAAAGAAAAATAGTTGGAAGTAAAAATTTTGAAGCGAGGAAAAGCAGTTAATAAAAAAGCTGCTTTTTAAAATACTGAGGCTTAAAAAGAAGTTTGATTTAGATATAACCAAACAGCTCGACATGCAAGTGTATCATCTAAAGCACGATGAGCATTCTGATTTTTATATTCAATATGTTCTGTTGCTATTTTGAGGCTATGCTTTCCGTTTCCATGTTTTTTCTTATTATATAAAGCGAAACGTCTCATACAACAAGCTCGACTATGAATTACTTGTTGAACCCGATTTGGAAGAAATGAGTAATCAAAGTTAATATTATAAGCAATTAGACGTGTTCCTGTAAAAATTTGAACTAACTCCTCTTCAAGGTCATCAAGAGTAGGAGAGTTTCTTACCATATCATTGGTGATTTGATGAATTTGGGTTGTTTGGAATGGAATTTTTCGGAGTGGATTAACCAAAGTATTCATTAGAATTTTGCCATTTTGATCAACAATCGCAATTTCTACAATTTTATCAGAATTTTGATTTAGTCCTGTTGTCTCAAGATCTATAAATACCGTTTCCATTCAATTCCCGCTTTAACATGAGAGTGTAGTTCTCAGGCGAAACCTAAGAAGCTCCACTAGAGCAATTGCTTAGTAGATGGAGCTGTCATACACATTGACTATCAAGTTTAACTGCCTACATCAATATAGAACAAACTCGCAAGGAGATTTCTAAAACAAAAAATATTATAGAGAATTTGTGTTTTCAGTTTTTTGAATTTCTGGAGGATGTTCTAACGATGGGCAAAAAAAAAGCATGTCTATTTAAAAATAAACATGCTTTTTAGAATTTCAAGAAACTAAAGCTTATTCAACTTTAGTTTTATGAATTTATTCTGCTGTTGTTGCCGCTGCTGGTTTAGCATTAACCATTTTGTGTAGTTCTGCTAAAGAAGCTGCAATTTTAACTCCAGGAATGTTTGTTCCTACAGTTGCAATGTAAGTTCCTTTTACGTTTCCACGGAAAGAAGTGAAAGCGATTCGGTATACACCACGAACTAGAGCTTTTAAAGGAGCACCAGTATCTGAAACATGTCGAAGAAGTGAGTTATATGATCGCCCACTTGGGTTTTTTTCATTTCTGAAGAATCATCATTAGTTTGAAGAATTCCCATTACAGCACCACCGTCTTTAATTTTCTCTGGTGAGAAAATAGACATTTTTTCAAGAGCTAAATAAGTATCAAAGAAAGCAGTTGGATCTTTTGCTTTTTCTGTATCAAACATTGCATGTTTGAAGTCACCTTCTTCAGCTTCTTTCTTAGCAGGTGAATACATAGAAACACCAACTTCATCAATTATTGCTGGAACCCAGAAGTAAAGGTAGTAAGCATCTTTTCCTTTGTATTTTCCTTCAGGTTTGATCTGTGGAGATACAACACCAAAGTAATTTACAGTACTAGTATAAGGGATTCTTGATTTGAAAGGTCCAAATCCACCCATATTAGAACTTTTTAGTCCTTTTGAACCACAAGAAGATGCAATAAAAGCAACTACAAGAAGTAATGCTAGTAATCCTTTACGTTTAAACATAAACAATCCCCCTAAATTTTAGCGATTAAATTTAAATTTATAGAACAAATTAATCATTATATTATTCCGAATGATTAAACATCCGAACTAACAAAAGATAAATTATAAATTCTAAGGTAACATCAAACCATCTATATAAAAAAAACGAAAAGAAAATAGTTTTTTTTAAGAAGGCTTAATTGTTTGTAATAGAAAAAGTTCTACCATAGTAAAATCCATTTTGTGTACTATCTTTTCTTTTCTTTTAGCAAATTATTGATTTTTCTATAAAAAATATTACAAAAACAGATAAAAATATTTATTAATACCTCTTTAAGTACATGTATTAAGGTACAATTAGACTGTTTTTTTTTAAAAAATTAATCTTTGTTAAAAATATATTGAGAATTTATATTATTTTTATACCAATCAGAATGTACATTTCCTCCACTAGCAGCCCAAGGAATAATTCTAGGGTAAGCAGATTCAATTTTTACTCGTTCGTAAGGATTTTTCCAAGGAACTGGAACTACAATTGCCCAAGGAAGAAAATTTGCTGTTTGATTAGCTATGCGAACCAATATTAGTTTTATCATCAGCTGTTCCAAAATAGAAAAGGGCTACTTGATTTGTTGGTTGTATTCCAGGTAAGTCGATTTCAACTAAATTTCCTAAACCATCACCACGATCAATATAACTATCATAAGGAGCAGATCCTAATTGACTAGAAGCAACACCTGCATGAAAATCAATGGTAATCACAGCTTGTTTTCCTAAAACAGGAGGACTTCCTTGGATGGTATTTGACATATTGTAGCCTGTTGGAGGTGTAATGGCTGATTTTACATTAGAGAAAATCTCAATAATGCTACTAGAGCCATCTGCTGTTGCTGTTAGATTGTAAACATTGCCATCATAAGCTTTTGTGATTTTTTTGATATTTGAAATAGGAACATTTAGTTTAAGTCGAAATGCATTGGATAAAGCAGCACCCACAGCTTCAGGTTTTGCTGTATACATAATACGAGTAACCTTATCATTTTGTTTAGTTTCAATTGCATAATAACTGATCACAACATCATTGAAATCGAAA
>JBNMNM010000258.1:0-4785 GCA_051275585.1 bacterium
TCATCTAGCTGATGATGAAACTAAATGCTTGGAAAAATAAAGTTGTATAAGTTATTTTTCAGCTGTTCCTAACTAAAAATATAAATGTATTTTCTTATCATTAGTCATTAGTACTATTTGGAGTATATTTATCCAAAAAATGATCTTATTTTTTATTTATACCAAATGAAAACTTTAAGCCTTAAATAGAGGGTAATCACATAATATATTTTTTATACATAAAGTGACTCAAGATGACGCCACAAAAAATATCCACTCACTAGTTAAAAAATCAGGAAGAAGTCACAGAAAAATGAATCAAAGTTTACCATTGTTGAATCTTTCCGCTGATGAGGTTCATCTCTGGTTGGCATTTCCAGAGCAAATTACAGATTCTTTTTTGCTCCAGAAATACGACCAGTTAATGAATGAGGAAGAAACAAATCAACAACATTTGTTTCATTTTGAACACCATCGTCATGACTATTTGGTAACAAGAGCATTAGTTCGCTCTGTGTTATCTCGTTATGCTTTGGTTTCTCCTGAACAATGGCAGTTTTCAAAAAACGACTATGGAAAACCAGAAATTCTTCATAGTAAGAACATACCAAAAATTCGCTTTAATTTATCACATACAAAAGGGTTGATTGCTTGTGCTGTCACTCTTGAAAAAGATATTGGGGTTGATGTTGAATCCATAACTCGAAAGGAAGGAAATCTAAAACTTGCTGATCGATTTTTCTCTCATCAGGAAAGTCAAGCATTACGCTTAGTTCAACCTGATCAACAAAAAGAGCGTTTTTTTGATTATTGGACATTAAAAGAAGCTTTTATCAAGGCATGTGGAAAAGGATTATCAATTCCTCTTGATCAGTTTTCTTTTTATTTATCAGATTCTCCTTCTTTACGTATTTCCTTTGAAAAAGAATTTAAGAGTAATCCAAAATGTTGGAAATTTTATCAGTTGAAACCAACAGAACAACATACTGTTGCTATTGCTATTCATGATAAAACCACAGCAATAACAACAACTCAAGTTTCTATAAAAAGTACTATTCCACTACTAACAGAAAACAGCTTTTTTTGTGATTTTATACGACAGTCATAAACTCTGAAATAACTATTTGACGGTAATCGTAAGATGAAAGATAGAAGAAAAAAGAAACAACAACAAGAAGCAGCTATTGTTGGAGTTGCTTGCCGCCTTCCAGATGCAAATAATTATTATGAATTCTGGGACAACTTGGTTCAGGGAAAAGATTCTGTCACAGAAATCAAAAAGGATCGTTGGGATATTGATAAATATTATTCAACAGATATTAATGAACCTCAAAAAAGTCTTAGTAAATGGTGTGCTCAAATAGCTGGAGTTGATAAATTTGATAACCGCTTTTTTAATATCTCTCCTCGTGAAGCAAAAAACATGGATCCTCAACAACGACTATTGTTAGAGGAAGCTTGGCATTGTATCGAAGATTCTGGAATTCCATTAAAAGAACTACAACAAAAAATAACATCTGTGTATGTTGGGGTAATGTCTGGTGACTATCAACAAGAGTCAGCTAACTCTAGTATTCCAACTGACAGTTATGCTGCTTTAGGGAATTATGACTGTATTCTAGCAAATCGAATTTCTTATGCATTTGGTTTTGAAGGAGTCAGCTTATCAATTGATGCTGCTTGTGCATCTTCTTTGGTAGCTATTCATAATGCAAAAGCAAGCCTATTCACAGGTGAAAGTGATTATGCAATTGCAGCAGGTGTTAACCTAAATCTTCATCCTTGGAAGTATATTTCTTTTTCCAAGTCAAGAATGTTAAGTCCAGATGGACGCTGTAAAACGTTTGATAAAGATGCTAATGGATATGTTCCAGGAGATGGGGTCGGAGTTGTATTATTACAACCATTAGAAAATGCATTACGAGACGGAAATCAAATTTATGGGATTGTTAAGGGTTCTGCGGTAAATCATACAGGACAAGGTAAATCAATCACAGCTCCCCGAGTAGACTCCCAAAAAACAGTGATTAAAAAAGCATACTATGATGCTGGTATTAGCCCTGAAACCGTCAGTTATGCTGAAGCTCATGGAACAGGTACATCACTAGGAGATCCTGTAGAAATTGAAGCTGCAACAAAAGCATTTACTGAATTAATGTATGAAGAACATGAAGATGATCCTAATTATATTCCAGAAAAAAACTTTTGCAAAATAGGATCAGTAAAAACAAATATTGGTCATTTAGAAGCAGCCGCAGGGATAGCAGGAGTAATTAAACTTTTAATGATGATTCGCCATCGTAAAATTCCTCGCATTTTACATAATAAAAAGCTCAATCCAATTATTAACTTTGAACAGTCTCCTTTTTCTGTCGTCACAGAATTACAAGACTGGGAATCTGTCAATGCTGATACGCCTCAACGTGCAAGTGTTAGTTCTTTTGGTTTTGGGGGAGCAAATTCACATGCAATTATTGAAGAGCATATACATAAAAAAGGTAAGAATGAGTATGAGCATGGAAGCCTTTTTATTCTTTCAGCTCAAAATTCTAGCAGTTTAAAAAATAATATTGAAGCTTGGAAAAAATTCACTAAAACATCTCATTTTGAAGAGATGAAATTAGGCGATATTAGTGCGACTTTAACTACAGGACGAAGCTCTTTTCCTTATCGATATGGATTTTATGCTAATAGTAAAGATGAACTTATTGAAAAACTTGAGAAAGAGGAGAAGATACATTTTAAAAAAACTGAAAAATGGTGTTTACGTATAGGTAGTTTTAATTGGGAAGGAATGAAGAACCTTCAAGAACTACTAAAAGCAAGCAGTATTTTCAGCCAGAATTTAAATCTTGTTCGTATGCGAATTGATAGCCTGGGAGTTCATAAAGACATCCAAAGTAGTTTCTTTGCAAATGAATGGAAAGAACATCATCAAAAGCTTTTTTCTTTTATTGTTGGGCATGCATTTTTACTAACAGTGAGAGATCTTGGGTTTTCTCCTCAGTTGCTTACTTGCGAAGGGAGTGGAGCTTGGAATGGACTTGCAGTTAGTGGTATTGTAAATAGTACTGATATAATCGCAGTTCTTTCCTTACAGAAAGATTTAAATGAAATCGAACTATCTCGGCCGAAACTTCCATTTTATGATCCTGTTAGTCAGACAGTTTTCATGCCATATCAAATCAATGCAGATTATATTGATTTTCTAATTAAGGATTCAAAGATACAACAAGAAGAGATTGATCATGTTGTACAAAAAACGCTGTTATTACAAGAAAGCCAGTTCACGTTCAAAAAATACCTAGAAGAGTGGGACTTTTTTCTTCAAAAGAAAGGATTGAACTTGAACAACATGCTTCATGACAATAATTTATTACAAGAGGAAAAAGAGGGAAATCAGAAACTGCGAGTTTTGTTAACCTTGATTCTTCGAAACTCACTACGACAGTTGAATTTAAAATGGGAACTTACATCACAAAAATTACATGTTTTTACAGAAGACCGTATTCTTGAAATATTAGATCTTCTTGCTGATAATGTTCTTCCTAAAAAGGAATTCATTGAAATGGTAATAGGAGAACAGTCTAACTTCCATAAAATTGCAGAAGTTTTAAACCAAAGACAAGAATTCTTTTCTAAAGATAAATTAAAATCAAAATCATCATACCTTTTTCTAAAAGAAAGAAATCAAGTTCTTAATGAAATAACAGATAATGCTCAATGGTTACAGGACTTAGGTGCAATCAATAGTTCTCTTCCTGAAAATAAAGGGAATGGTTTTATTGATTTTGGACATCTAAAAACGCCTGCTGAGGGAGATCACGCTATTCATGTGCCAATTCCATCTTCTCATGTTTCTGAAATTATTTTATTAAACTTGTGGTTAAATGGTATAGAAGTTCATTGGGAAAAGTTATTTCAAGGAAAATCCTTTTGTAAAGTTTCTTTGCCAACTTATTCTTTTAACAGAAAATCACATTGGCTAAAAAAAGACAATATACCTGAAAAAGTACCTATTGATGAAGGATTTAAAGAAAGTAGTATTATTGGTTCACGACTAACACAAATTGCAGAGTTAGAATTCAAACGACTTTATTCATCTACTAAAAATGCAATTATTCGTGATCATGTCATTACAGGAAAAACAATTATTCCTGCTGCTAGTTTAATTGAACAAGGATTAGAAGCTGTTCATCGTGGACTTCATGATCATATTCGATCCTTAAAAAACTTAGTGATTCGTAATCCAGGTATTGTTGATAATGAACTTCCTATTCATATTGAGATCAAACCCAAAGAAACTAGTTTTATTGTAAAATCCAATAATCAGGTTTTATGCGAAGGAAAATTTAACCGTCGTGAAATTCCCAATATTCCAAGTTTTGATTACAAAAAATATCTTATTGAAGCAAACCAAGTCTCAATTAAAAATTTATATAGTTCCTTAGCAGAATCAGGCTATCAATATGGTAAAAGCCTCCAAATTATTGAGAAAGTTTGGTACTACAATGATGAATATGTTTTTCAGGTTAAAAATCCTTCCTATGAAAAAGAAGGAAATATTACTCGTGTAAGTCCTTTTGCCTTAGATGGAGTTTTTCAAGCAATTCTAGCTAGTGAAATGTTGGCAGGAGAATTCCCAGAAAAAGGAGAACTCTATGTTCCATATATCATCAACTCTCTAAATATATTTCGTAATATCAGCGAAAGTTGCTTAGTTCGGGTAGATCGTAAAGAAGTTTTACGTAAAGAGAGAAATCTCTACATCAAAACGAGTCTTTACAGTAGAGAAGGAGAACCTCT
>JBNMNM010000259.1:0-4776 GCA_051275585.1 bacterium
GAATTGTCCTACAAATCAAAAATACTTCCTCATCATGCGAGATCTAGAGAGCAACTTGGAATATGCAAGAACTCCAATTCGGATTGATATCAATATCGTGGATGATTTTTAGTATTTCTTACAATAGCTTAAGCCAAAATTTAAGGAAAATAGATCTGTAATTTTCTAAAGTTTTTAGTCTCCTCTCCCTGAGGGAGAGGATTAAGGTGAGGGGACAGATTTTGAGTTCCCCCCTCACCCCAGCCCTCTCCCTCAAGGGAGAGGGAGCAATAATCGCATTTTTTCAGAAGAACAGTGTAAATACTTTTGCTATTCATTAATAATAGAAAATCACCAACAATAGAAACAGATAAAGGTGCAGTTAAATCTGTTCAAAGATTTCTAAAAACAGCAGGAGTACAGCCGTGATGGAATACAAAGGTTATATTGGTCATCTTGTCTTTGATGATGAAGCAGAAATTTTTCATGGCGAAGTCATCAATATAAAAGATGTAATTACTTTTCAAGGCACAAGTGTAGAGGAAATAAAAATAGAATTTAAAGAATCAATTGATGATTACCTTGAATTTTGTGCTTCTCGTAATGAAAGTCCAGATAAACCATTTTCAGGTAAGCTTTCACTTCGTCTTGATCCTAAAATTCATCAACAAGCATATATTGCAGCAAAAAGAGAAAATAAAAGTTTAAATTCGTGGATTGTCGATTCATTACTCCAAAAGATTCATACAGTTTAAAAATTTCCAAACAGAACAAACAAAAAGGACTAAGCAGTCAATTTATGTTTTGGATTTATAGTAGTTTGAGTAATCTTAAGGCCAAAAGTAGGTTTGGTGTGATTGCTAAAAAGCTAGCGAAAGGATTATAAGAATTACTTCAATTTACCTAAAGAAAAGAATAAAGAGATCTAACAAGGCAATAAAGATGGAATATAATCCAGCAGAAGAACTTATTTTTCCTAAAAAAGTAGAAGTCCGTTATTCTTCTTCAGAGTATATGCAAGTAATTAAGGAAGAGATCATTCCAGCAGGTAAAGTAGGAATATGGTTCTTAGGTCAAAACTGTTTCATCTTAAAAAGTGACCAAGGCACAACCTTGATTACAGATCCATATCTAACCGATTTTTGTGGAAGTGGAAGAACTCTTGAAAAAACAGAAAAATCGAGAATATTACCAATCTTTATTCAGCCTGAAGATCTTGATGTTGATTTAGTGATGATTACTCATAGTCATAAAGATCATGCTGATCCATTCACCTTAGAACGATTGAACAAAGATCGTAATATGCAGTTTATGGCTCCGTGGCAAGCGGTTGAGGTTCTTAAAGAGGCAGGCATAGACGGCGATAAAGTTGAGTTAATGCACCCTTTGCAGAAATATCAATTTAAGGACTTAAGCATCACTGGAACTTTTGCAGAACCTACAAGTAACGATGACTTAAACCACATGGGTTTTGCTGTTCAATTTTCAAATGGCAAAACATATTATAACTCTGGAGATACCGCCTACACCGAACTGTTATCTCATGTAAGAGATTTCAATGTAGATTTTATGACAATCTGTATTAATGGTGGTTATCACAACTTAAGCCACTGGGAAGCTTCTAAAATTGTTGCGGAGATCAAACCAAAAGCAGCAATTCCTTGTCATTACGATATGATGCCTACGAATCTTCAACATCCAAAAATGTTTAAAAAATCATTAGCTACGAATGCACCAGATGTTGAATACCATGAGCTAGATTATTACAAGGTTCATTTGTTTTAAAAAGGGAAGGGGCACTGTCTTAGTAGTCTTACTATCCTTTGAAAAAAAAGTTCATTGATAATAAAAGGCAAAAAATAGGTTTAATAAATTTTAGGGAGAAGTCTTTGAAAAAACTAACTCCCTTCAGTTTTAAGCAATTTCTACATTTTAAAGTCGTAATGCTTTTCTAATTGTAACATTCATTGTTTTTGTTGGATTTCCTCGAAATTTAGAGAATCCCGTTGGAGTTTTAATTTTTTTAAGCACTTTTTTTGCTTTTGAATCTTTTCTCATTCCTAAAAGAACTTTCTTTAATTTTTTGTAGGAAACTCCTTTTCTTACAAGAACAACATGTCTTGGAACATATACTGATTGTGGTCTCAACATTCGAAATTCAGACTTTCCTTTTAATGCTGTTCTTTTAATTCCACCCGCTTTTGCTCTTCTTCCCGCTTTTACTTGTGCAAGTGTATTTACATCATCTTTTGAAAAATAATAGGCTACTTTTCCTGCAACTGGTCGGCGAGATTTTTTTAATTTTAAACCAGCACTTTCCAAAATTCCACGAGGCAATAAATAGGATGAGGTTGAAGTTGGATCTTCAAATGCAATCACCTTCCCTTTTAAATCACGTAATCTTTTGATTGAAGAATTCTTTTTAACAAAAATTACTGAGTTATAAACTCGAACTCCTTTTTTCTCTCGAATCAAAATAGGAACAGCTTTTGTAGCATCCATAATTTGGATGATTGAATAAGCACTTTCAAACATAAAATCGACTTTTCCTGCTTTGAATAGCTTAATCATTTTTTTTGTTGTTCTAGCGACAACAATTCTTCCTGCTGGAACCCCTTTAGAATTCAAGTACTTCATTAACGGTGAGAACCGTTTGATCATTTTACTAGGACTAGAAGCAATCATTCCTAATCTTAGTTTTTTTGCTGCTTGAACTTTTTCTGGAACCATTCCAATAAGAACAAGTGCAATAAGTAGGCTTCCTAAAATGGAAACTGATTTCAAGATCACTGAGTTTAGTTTTTTTTTCATAGCTACCATTAGTATTTTCAAAGAAAAATTCTTGGACAAAATCAAATAAAAGAGAAATTTATATGCAACTTCATGTTTGTTTTATTGTTATTCATATACTAATAAAACATATCCTATGCAAAATAACACAATCTTTTCTGTGTTCATGTCAACCGCTATACCTCATATAAAATCATAAATTCCTTTTTTCTTTAGGTAAATATGTCTATTTCAAAAAAATTATTAATTCCACTTATATTACTTACTCTTATATTTACAATCACTTCTACTTTTTTCTTCTATCAAAATATTTACACCACACAAGAAATGACGGCTGAGATTAAAAACTCTTCTGTCACAATCAGGAAAGTATATAAACAAGCTATTTTACCATTAATGAAACTTGTAGAAGCAATCTCTTTAGACCCATTATTAGGCCCTGAACCAAAAGCATTAAATTCAATTTTATTTAAACTAAGAAAACATCCTGCATTGCAGTCTGCTTTTTTTGTAGGACCAGATGAGTTAATTCTTGGGGATGGTCTAAATCAAGATGATGTGACTCTTTTAGGAAAACCAATTCCTAAAAAATACCAATTAAAACTTAAAATTCGTACTCCTATATTCAAAGTAAAAGGAGAACAACTAATTTACTCTTTTCCTTTTGTAGATCAAGGAGAATATGTTGGTCGACTGCAAGCCATATTTTCATTAAAAGGAATACGAAAAATTGAATTATCTTTACTAGAAAAAGCAAATAAAATTTCTGTAAAAAATACAAAAAAGAATGTTGTATTTACTCTAATTTCTGGAATTTTCATTTTGATTTCTCTTTTTCTCTCTATGTTCATGATTCGAAAAATCACTCAAAATTTAGCTCTTGCAGTTCAAGTTAGCAAACAAGTTTCAGAAGGAATGCTTGATACAGAAATTGAAATTTCATCAAATGATGAAACTGGGGATTTATTGTTATCAATGCAAAGTATGATTACTAATATCCGTGAGGTTGTAACTGGGGTAACTGCTTCATCACAAAAACTAATGCAAACATCAAATGCCTTAATCAGCATTCTTAAAAAACTGATTTCTGGTTCAAAAACCATCAATACAAAAATTACAACAATTGCTACTTCTTCTCATGAAATATCAAACAATATCTCTATTGTTTCTGATTCTGCAAGTGCTGGTGTTAAAAATGTTGCGATTATAAGCTCTTCTGCAAATGATCTAAGTACCAATGTTACAACAGTAGCTATTGCAACAGAGGAAGCTAGATCAAATATGGTTGGAATTAACTCAAATATTAATAAAATAACAGACTCTATTACTGATGTTGCAGAAGATGTTGATGCAATTTCTATTGAACTCAATAAAGTTTCAGAAACTACTCAAAAAACAGCACATCTTTCTGAACAAGTTCGTACTAGTGCAGGTCATTCATTGAGTACAATGGAGGATTTAAGAGTATCTACACAGGAAATTGATAATGTACTAAGGTTAATTAGTAATGTTACTCGTCAAACTAATATGTTATCCTTAAATGCTACAATAGAAGCAGCTAGTGCAGGAGAAAGCGGAAAAGGATTTGCCGTTGTTGCAGGAGAGGTAAAATCATTGGCTCAAGAGACCGCCAATGCAACAAATAGTATAGAAAAAAAGATGACACAAATCCAAGAACACACAATTAGTGCACTGAACGAGATGAAAAATGTTGATTACTTAATTGCAGACCTTTCAACTCAAAATCAACTTACAAACGAATCAATAAAAAAACAAAATGATTCTGCAAAAAAGATCACCCAAAAAGCGAATCAAGTAGTTGAAGTCAGCAAGAACTCAATGCTCAATATTAAAGAGGCTGTTGTTGGTTTAGATGAAATTACTCGTGTATCCAATCAAGTATCTGGATTAGCAAAAGAATCCGCAGAAAGTGTTGCTGGTATTGAAGTCAGTGAAAATAAAATTGCAAAGTCTACACTAGATGTCGCTTCAAGTTTGTACTCAGTG
>JBNMNM010000260.1:0-4766 GCA_051275585.1 bacterium
ACAAATTCATTTTGATTGGAATAAATTTTTGGGTCGTTATTCACAAACATCTAACGAACTTAAAAAAGTAAATTGATCAAATTCAACAATCTATTAAATAAAGGATAAATATGAACCCATTTATTGTTTTTGAAGGAAAAGATGGTGCAGGAAAAACTACATTAGCTGATCTTATGGCAAATAAACTTAATCTAGATTTACTAGAATCTGTGCCTGAAAATTTTAAGGATATGAGAAAGATTATTGAAAGTACCTCATCACCTACAGCAACATTACTTTTTTTTGCTTTAGCTAATTTGAAGCAAAGTTTTGATATTCGACAAAAATTAAATACAAAAGGTGTAGTGTTGGATCGTTTTATTTATTCAACTCTTGCCTATCATTCCTTTTTATTAAATGACGATTTGTCATTTTTAGTTTCTATGTTTAAAAATGACCCTAAATTTTTATGGCCAGATGTAATTGTGATGGTAACTGCTGACCAAGAAACTATTCAGAAGCGAATTGGAGAACGAGATACTTGTCAATGGAATGGTGATGCAATTACTTTGAAACATCCACTTATGGAGGGATATAAAAAAGCATTTTTAGTATCACCAGAAATTCCAGTTATTCAGATTGATACTACAAACCTGCTACCAGATGATGCACTTGAAGAACTTTGCACACGGCTTAAAAAGTTAAATCATCCTAAGTTTAGCCCATTACTTTAATTACAAATTTTTGCTTTAAGAATTCCTGTTTTTGAAGCAGGAATGATATACTTATTAATTTAATACAGAGATCAAAATGTCTAAAAAACAAATCAAAGTTCAGTTTCCATTTTCAGCAGAAATTTTACATCACATTGTAAAATCTCTAGATATGGAAGGAACCGTAAAAGAAAAATTATCTGAAAGTTTAAAAATTGATGCAAAAACAATTGAACGGTTTTGGAAAGGGGAAAACCCAAAAGAGGATCAGACAACAGCCAAAATTTATGAAGGTCATATCAACGTTATTTATCAAGAGTTCGTAGGAGAAAAAATTGAAACTCCTACAGAATTAGTGAAAAAATTTATGGGGAATGATGGAACAGGAGTGATTTCTCGTTATGATTTGATGACAACAAAAGTATATACTTACAATGTAAGTGAACAAACTCTTTTATGGTCTCTATCATCTCGTTTCTTTATTCCATTTTTTGCAAATGTTTGGCTTTATATTGAGTCAAAATTAAATGAAGATTTTTCAGATCAAATTATTAATCTTCTGGAGCAACCAAAACCAATTCAAACTGTTTTTCATAAATTTTGTAAGGTTCTTGGTTTCGAAACAAAAACGTCTATTATTCTGAGTGAACTACTTTTATTAGAGAAAAACATTAATTATGTTGATTCTGATCCTCTTAGAAAGCGATTGGAACGACTTAATAAGGGTGAAAGGTTTAATCTAGAATACTTGGAAACTCTTTTGGACGACATGATTCTTTCAAAAGAAAATAAAAGCGAAAATGTTTCTAAATGGATCTCTTTATTTCGTATTGCATCAGCAATTTCGTATTTTATAAAACTCTCAGAGAACACATTTGAAAAAAAGAATACAGCACATTTAATTGAGTTTTTTGCAACAATTGTAAATTCAATTAAAAATCAAAATCAGGATTTAGAAACCACAAAACAAATAGAACTTTCTCCTTATTTTATGGGATTAAAAGTTCCGAAAGATGGAACTTCTAGTCTTTATAATATGATGGACTGGGATCTTTACCATCATGGGGAAAAAGGAAACCTTTGGAAGTTACCTGAATCCAACTATGATTGGGTTTTGTGGAAAGATGATGAATATACGTTATCTAAAGTTTTTATCAAATTTTTTGAGGAGTTATCTAATAAATCAATCAGCAAAATTTTTCTTGAGGAAAAAAAAGAAGAACTTTCATCCAATTATCTTTCCCTTATTCAAAAATTAGAAAAAGAACCAAATTTTTCATCTAGTTTTGAAACAGCACTATATGCTGAAAGGTTGCATGATACAGGAAAAGCCAATGAGTTTTTAAAACTAGCTTATACACAAGCTGAAACAAACACAGAAAAATTTTGGAGTTTACTATTTCAACTTCATTGCTATTGTGATTTACAAAGAAAAAAAGAAGAAGGTGAGGAAATTCTTGCAAAGAAAATTATTCAAGAATTAAAAGAAATTAAAAATTTAGAAAACGAATTATATGAAAAGCATGAATACATCATTGCTTTTTATGAAGCTCGATTCTTTGTTTTAAATAACCAATTAAAGAAAGCAGCAAAACAGTATGATAATGCTTTAAAATTAGCCAAAAATTTAGGAGGTATTGTTTACAAGAAAATTGTAGAAGAAGGTGTTTTTGTAGCTTCAAAAGCAGGTGGAAATACTATAAGATCATTTACTAATCTTTATAAAGAAGGGTATCGAAAGGTTATTTTTACTTATCCATATTCAGAGGTTGAAGATTATATTTTTGAACACATGCGAAAACAGTTTTATTCTTGTTTTCCAGAAGAAGTGTTTTATCAAAATGTTTCTCAAAAAAAGATTCAACAAGAATCTAGTAATTTAAAAGGATTGGTTCAATTTAGTGAAGAACAAATGGAGAAATGGCTAGATCCAAAATCTCCAAACCGAAAAATTACAGATGGTGTTACTCGGTGTAGCTATCCTTTAATTCTTGCCTCAGAACTTGGAGAAATGGAGAGTCTATTAACATTGATAAAATCTGGAGCAGATATAAACAGTCTTAACTCCAATAATGAAAGTGCATTATTGTTTGCTTGTTTTCATAAAAATCCAGAGATGGCTCAAGCCATTTTAGATACAGAAAAAGTTAAGATCGAAACAATTAATCAACGATCAAAAAAGAAAAGAAACTCTCCTTTTAGTGCCGCTGTTGAAAGTTGTCATGTTGATCTTGTTAAAAGATTTATTAAAATGGGTGCGGACTTAAATCAGCGTGTTACTGCTGAAAATGGAACTTTGCTTTATTATGCAATAAATCAAATTGTAAATGCTGGAAGATGGAAAAACTATGACATAATAAATACTGAGTTGAACCCTGAAGTAATTCATCAACAAAATTTTGCTCGTAGTTTTAGTGATTTACTTCTGCAACCTCAAGTAAAAGAAAACTTGGATCAAGTATGGAAAATTAAGCAACAGTTTCAAAAAGATCCTAATAAGAAAAAATTTATGAAAGAAGTATCTAAATACTACGCCTCAAAAATTAATGTAGATGCTTGTTATAAAACAGCTAAAATTTTGATAGAAGCAGGAGCAGACCTTGAAATAAAACATAAAGCAAATCATACTGCATTAACATTTGCAGGTGAAATAAAAGATGAAAGACTTGTTACATGGCTAATTCAATTTGGAGCCGACATTCATGCCGTTACAGATCAAGGTAGTAATGTTTTAGATCATTTAATTGAGCCGAGTCATTCTAATCATGAACGTCTTAAAAATCCTTTTCCTTTTGGAGTAGATCAAGAAAACGTTAAAGAACACCCACAATTAGTGCAGATTTTAATTGATGCAGGAATTGATATTGAAATGGTAGGTGCAGGACACTTAACACCATTGGAATTGGCACGACTCTCGAATCAAAAAGAAGTAATTAAAGTTCTTCAAAAAAACAGTAAAAAACAATTTAAAAGTCCACAAGAATTATTTGAAGAAGCTGTACAATATGAGAAAAAAGAAGGTTATACTTATAAATCAATAGCTACATACCTTGAAGCCATTGAGAAAGGACATATTTCTTCTATTTTACATGTAGCAGATTGTTATGCTCGATTTAAAGCATGTCATAAAAAATCTGAGAAAATGTATGGTTTGTATATTGAAAAAGTAAATGAACCCGAAAAACAGGGAAATGCTTTTATTAAAAAAGGAGTGTTATTCTGCAAAGTTGAATCATTTAAAAAAGCAGAAGAATGTTTTTTTAAAGCAAAAAACTTAGGGAATGTAAAAGAAGCCTATCAAAAATTAGGATACTTACATTGTCAATGTTTAAAGCAGAATAGAACCGCAATAAAATTTTATGAAAAAGCTTTAGAAGTAGTAGATGGAAAAACTTTAGATATTGAAGATATCAATACTTTAAATGATTTAGGAGTTCTTTATTTAGAAGAAATTAATTCTCCACAACAAGCAGCAAAAATGTGGATGAAAGCTTCTGGACTTGGTTCTGCTGATGCAATGATGAATATGGGGTATTTATTTGAAAATTATTTCCGTGATTTGCAAAAAGCACAACAAATGTACCTTATGGCAAAGAGTCATAATCATCCAGAAGCTAATAACCGTTTACAAAATCTAAGTTTGAAATCACGAACATAACAGAAAACTTTATCAAAAAAAGTAAAAGGATGATTTAGTTGATTGAATAATTTCAACGAAATCATCCTTTTTCGTTTGAGCAGATTGTTGGTGTTTTGGGGTGCTTCCCCTTTCATGAAAATCACTTGCAAAATCAGATAAGAACCTCATTAGATCTTACCTTTAGTCAATCATTAGAGTCATGATTTTGAAATAGTAATCCTTCTTTTTTTCTTCAGGAATAGTTTGAAATTTTTCAATGATTTCAAACTCAAGAGAGTCTCTCTTCGCAACAATACCTTCTTCTAAAAACATTTCACCTTTGCCTGTTAAAAGCCATTCAGCATTTGTTTCTGGAAAGGTCTCCACGATTTTTACTAGGACGCTATAATCAAACTTGGTGTTTGAATGTTTCTCACTTGTAAAATGCGAATAAG
>JBNMNM010000261.1:0-4760 GCA_051275585.1 bacterium
ACGGGTTAAAACACATCGATAGAGCGAGGAGCTTGCGAGTACACTCCAAGGTATCATAACACAAATAACGTAGTTCCTAAGAACTGAAGCTAGACAACTGGGCTTAGACTGCCCGCCACTATAGCGTTAGCTTAGTGGCGGGTCGTTGACACTAACATTAAGAGGTGTTTTTTTATGGGGTACCAAGAAAAAACTTTTTTCTATCAAAGAAAAACTCTTGAATTCAAGACTATCACCCAACAATAATTTTTATGGGGTACCAAGAAAATTTAATTTTTCTTCTAAGTACGAATTCATTAGAATGCTTCTATCATAAAAAAATTACTTCTCCAAGAAAATATTTGATAATATGCTTATATTTCTACTTAAGGCGTAATTGGAAGAAGTGTGGTTCATCCTGTTTGATTTTTAAAAATTATTCTGTTTTAAATTTATTGATCTGGATGACAATCTCATCTGTAGATGAAGCAGTTAGTTCAATAGTTCTTACTGCTTCATTTAGTGCAATTGAGATCTCATTGATAGCATGTGTATTTTCATTGGAATGATGAGCAATATCATCAGTATTTTTCATTGTTTCATCAATTCCTTGAGTTAGCTCAGAAGAAGCTGTTTTTAGGGATAGAAGAATTGTATTCATTTCTGCAATATTGCTATTAATCTCCTCTAAAGATTTACCAGCCCTCTGAATAATTTCTGTTCCTGCATCAACTGTATTGGCTGAAATATCAACCATCTTTCGAATTTCTTCTGCTGATTGATTACCTTAATGTGGCTAATCGACGAATTTCCTCTGCAACTACAGAAAATCCTTTTCCTGCATCACCTGCTTTTGCGGCTTCAATTGCAGCATTAAGACTCAAAAGATTCGTTTGGTTGGAAATATTATTAATGATTGCCACTGCTGATGTAGTTTTAGCTGAAGACTCAGAAATCCGATTCATTGCTTCAATTGACTCTAAAACAGCCTGATTTCCTTCTGATATAAGAGAATTAATTCCAGAAAACTTCTGATTACTTTCTGTAATTCTTTTATCCATTTCTTGAAGATTTCCTCCCATTTGGGTAATTGCAGAACTAGTAGATTCGATCGAACGATCTGACTCATTGATTGAAGAGGTCACATTTTTAACATTTCCATCCATTTCCTGCATCATAGCAGCAAGTTCTGTAGAAACTGAGGAAAGTTCTTCTGTCTTTTTGATTAACTCAATAATAATGATTTTTAGTTTTTCAACAAACACATTAAACCAGTGAGAGAGAATCCCCATTTCATCTGTGCTATTTACAGGTAGGGTTTGGGTCAAATCTCCTTCACCCTCAGCAATGTTCTCTATCATTTTGGTAATACGATTTAGAGTAATCAGAATTAGAACACGAAGAAAGTATACTGTACAAATAATCAAAGCGATTACAATTCCAACCATAGCAAGCTTTTGATAAAGCATCACTTTAGAAAATTTCTGATTAATATTCTGATCATACGCTCTAGCTTCTGTTCTTGCCTTCCTTCTAATTTTTTCGATTTGCTTCTTTAACAAAGATGTAGAGTAATAAATCTGAATTGTTCCTTGAATTTTATCTTCTTTTTTCACCACTTTTCAGAAAATTTGACTTTGTTCAAACAAGTTATTTTTAGGCAGATATTTTACTTGTGCAACTTTATCATTATTTCTCCATATAGCAGCATCATTCTCATTTTCTTTGTTTTCTTCCCCTTTTCTCTTTTGAAAAGTACTTGAATTCCTACAATTTCTTTTACATCCATAAAGGATAATAATGCAGGAGTTACTGGATCAAAATCATGCATTAATGGAGCAATCACCTGAGCTATTGTTTTTCCATGAAATGCAATACGTTTCTTTAGTGCAGATAATTCACCTCTTTCCCTCACAGTCAAAGTTCTCTCCATTCTTTCCAAAGAAACTTGCTGAATATCTGTCAGCAAGTTTTGCTGAAGACTAGAAAAAATTAGACTTGCTATAAACAAAAGAACCAAAACCATCCCACCTATTGCCAATGAGGTTTTGGTCGCAAGTTTCATATTTTTAAAAGAGAAAGAGATCATATAGCCTCGAATTGAATATGCCTTCAATAAATATTATCTCGATTCTATCTGCGACTATAGAATCGTTAAGGTGTCGCAGAGTAGGCGAGGTCTAAGTTTATTCAGGTTCAATATTGAGTAAAATCACAATGAAATTAATACTTCTTATTGAGACTCAACATATAGTTTTTGTTGTTCCGTATTTTTGCAACTTGATTCCAAACTTTTATTCTTTCTGAAGATGTAATTTTTTTGCTCTTTTTAGAGATAACAAAGTGATATGATTTTGATGTGTAACGTTTTTTATGAATTTTTAATTTCCCTCGAAACTTCCCTTTTTTATTAAACATTTGAGCAACTAATGGACTCATAATAATAACTCCTTTTTTATCACGAAGAAGTTTTTTTATATTATTGATATTTCCTTTAGCCGTTTCTACTCTGATCCCTTGTTTCCTCAAATCATCAACTACAGAGTAGCCTTTTGGTGCTCGCACTGGTTGAGGAAGAGTTTTTGGTGTTCCTTTATATACAAATTTATTTCTTTTTAAACTAACAACAGCATACTCAACCTGCATAATTCGCCATCTAGATTTTTTAGCTTTTGCAGCATCCTTTGGGTAATGAAAAAATTTCGCTCGTTTTGCTTTATAGGAAGCGGAAACAATTCCATCAAATTTGCCTTGTTGAGTAAGTTTTAAACAACGTTTCCAAGATGAAGCTGTAAATACAGCTTGATGTCCAATACTTTTTAAGGCCTTTTTAACGATATCAACATGAACTCCCATAGGAGTACCATTTTTCGAAAAAGTAAAAGGGTACCATGTGTTTTTATCAGTACAAATTTTAATTGTTTTTGCCTGAATAAACCCCGTTGATAATAAAAAATGCTGAGAATAGAAATAATAATTTTTTTCATAAAGTACTCCAATTATAGAGAATAATAATTCAGGTAGTAGTGTAAAAAATTAACAGAAGAATTGTATGATAACACACAGTTTCTAAAAAAACTAAAGTGTAATTGTAATTATTTAATCAACACTACCTGATAGAACTACTAGTGGCGTAATTATTTTTTTAGAAAAAATTAGCGAACCTTTAGTAATAAAGAGTTGAGATATTTTGAATAAATTTTTTGCGGAGGTATCCACATAATAAAAGCAGAGGAAAAAAGAAGTCGATTTGATTAAACCGACATTAAATAATGTTGATTTTTGTTATTTTGAATCCAAATTTTTAAAATAAACAATACGTTCAGTAACTTGTTTGACAAGTTCTTCAAATATTTTTTTATCAGGAAGCATAATTTGTGGAATGGTCAGTTTTCCATCAGGATAAAAAAGATAAAGGTATTGTTGGCTCTGAATTTTTTGAACTTCAATGTCTATAATATCTTGGAATTGAATCGAAATAATTTTGCTACTAATCCCACTTTTAGGAGAAGAGATTGAAGTATCAGTTAAAATAATTTCTCTTTTTTCAACAATATTTCGAATAACAGCAAATGAAGCTAAAACGACAATAGATAATACAAATATTGCTAGTGACCAATAAAAAATTGTCGCACTTTGAACAGAAAGCTTAATAATTCGGTTGATGATTAAACCTCGATCATTTTCTAATGCAAGTTTTAGAAAAACTCCAGCAATAGCTCCCATCAAGGCAATTGCTGAAAGAATTATTTTTTTATTGGTTTGGTAAGGAAATCGGATTGAACTCATATTGAATTTAATTTTGCAAGTCGAGTATTATGTTTGGTCACTTGTTCTACTAACAGTTCAAATGACTTTTTGTTAGGCAACATGATTTGAGGAATAATTAATGTTCCATCAGGGTGGGAAATGTTGAGATATTGTTGTCCTTGATTTTTTTGAACTTCAATATTTGTAATATCTTGATATTGAATTAAAACTGTTTTTTTACTAATTCCACTGATTGGAGCCGAAATTGAGGAATTTGTTACAATAACAGCTCTTTTTTGCTTGATACTTTTCATCATAATAAAAAATGATAAAAACATAACAAGGGCTGTAAAACCAATAAGTAACGAACAATTTGAACTCTCCTCTCCCTGAAGGAAGAGGATTCTTGGGTTAAACTCAAGTAGTTAGCTTAGTTTTTCCACAAGCATTTAAAACGGTTAGACCAGCCGCTAATATATTGAGTGCGGCATTCAAATCAGCATTGATTTTGAAGCCACACTTTTTACAATGGAATATACTTTGTGATTTTCGGTTATCTTTTTCGGTATGAGTACATTTAGAACACATTCTCGAAGTATTTTTAGGATTGATGAGAACAAAGGTTCCACCATTCCAACCTAATTTGTATTCTATTTGTCTTTGAAATTCGTTCCAACCTTGATCTAAGATAGCCTTATTTAATTTTGATTTATCTTTTCCATTGGGATTGGGTGTTTCTATTGTACCTTTTTCTGATTTGCTCATTTTACTGACTTTAAGATCTTCCATTGCAATCATTGCGTGGTTTTTGCTGATTAAATAGGAAATCTTGTGAAGATAGTCATTTCGAGCATTCGCTATTTTAGAATGAAGTTTGGTTATTTTTGCTTTTTGTTTCTTCCAGTTCTTTGAGAATTTGGTTTTTTTAGCTAATTTTATTTGTTCTTTGGCTAACTTCTTTTCTAGTTTCTTGAAGCTATTCAAGGGCTTTAAGAAATCACCATTAGAAAGAGTCGCAAAACGAGTAATTC
>JBNMNM010000262.1:0-4746 GCA_051275585.1 bacterium
AACCTTAGATTTACTACAAAAAACCCAAAAGCAATTAATTACTCAAGAAAAAATGGCTTCATTAGGAGGTCTAGTTGCAGGTGTTGCTCATGAAATTAATACTCCATTAGGAATTGCAGTAACAGCAGCATCATTTTTATCTCAAGAAACAAAAAAGATAGAATCTTTAATAGAACAATCAACGTTAAAAAAATCAGATTTAATCCATTTTTTAAAAATTGATAAAGATTCTTCTAAAATCATTCTTGCAAATTTAAGACGTGCAGAAGAATTGATTCGTAGTTTTAAACAAGTTGCTGTTGATCAAACCACACAAGAGTGTCGATCATTTAATATCAAAAGTTATATGGATGAAGTTTTAACAAGTTTGCATCCTAAAATAAGACATACGAACGTTACTGTTTCTGTTGATTGTTCTGAAAGTATTGAACTGGAAAGTTTTCCAGGAGCATTGTCACAAATCATTACCAATTTGGTTATGAATTCTTTGTTACATGGATACGATCGACATGAAAAAGGAACAATAGAGTTTAAGGTAAATCAAAATAGTCACAATAAAGTTGTGTTTATATACACTGATGATGGGAAAGGAATTCCAGAAGAAAATTTAAATAAAATTTTTGATCCATTTTTTACAACAAAACGAGGGCAAGGCGGTACAGGTCTAGGATTACACATTATTTATAATATTATTACTCAACAACTTAAAGGATCAATCCTTTGTGAAAGTAAAGTTGGAAATGGCACGACATTTACAATTACACTTCCTACCAGTATTACTAAAAATTCTTCAACATTGAATCAAATAACTGTAGATTGAACTCTCCTCTTCCTAAAAACTCAATGTCAGGACAACAAGAACAAACTGAAGTATTACCAAGTCAAATTACAGATTGGATGCTTCTAAAACGTTTCTTCCATTATTTAAAACCACAATGGGCTTGGGGATTGTCTAGTATGTTAGCTGTTCCTTTTGCAATGGGAGCAACTCTTTTTGTGCCTTGGTTTATTATTAAAATTATTGATACTTACATTAGTAAGGGACAAGTTGCAGGTTTATACGAAGCAAGTATGTTTTTAAGCATTGCAGTTGTTGTAGGGTTCTTTGCAGATCTAGTATATAGTTTTTCTCTTCAAAGAGCTGGATTAGTTAGCATTTATCACATGAGAAATGATTTATATTCTTACGCTTTAAATCTTCCACGACGTTATTTTGATCAGCACCCAATTGGAACAACTCTTACTCGCTTAACTAGTGATATTGAAGCCATTGGAGAATCACTTGCTGTTGGAGTGTTAGCAACATTTACTGATATTCTAAAAACAGTAGGATTACTTGCATTCATGTTTTACTTGAGTTGGAAGCTAACTCTTGTATTACTATTTATTTTTCCAGTGCTCTTTTTTCTAATGGTATTTTTTCGGAAACGACTTCGATACTTTTATAATAAAAGTCGTGAATCACTAGCAAATACGACTGGATTTCTTCAAGAGTGTTTGAATGGAGTAAAAACAATCCAATTGTATGCTTCAGAAAAAAAAGTCTTTCATGAGTTTCGCAAAAAGAATTATCAATTTTTTAATGCTCAAACAAATTCCAATGTTTATGATGCAAGTTTATTTTCTTTAATTGATGGAGTTACATCAGTTACGATTGCGTTAATTCTTTGGTATGGAGCAAATCAGTTTTTATTAGGGTTTATTAGTTTAGGAATTCTAATTGCGTTTATTAATACTTTAAACAGGGTGTTCATTCCAATTCGAGAATTTACACAACAAATTGCTGTAATTCAAAGGGCACTTGCTGCATCAGAGCATATTGAAGAGCTATTTCAAGAAGAACTAGAAGACACAACGCCACTTCATACATTATCAAATCAAGATGCTCAAAAAATAGGATCATTTGAAGAATTAGTTCTTGATAATGTGTACTTTCGTTACTCAGAACAAACACCAAATGTTTTACGAGGAGTTTCTTTTACCATTAAAAAGGGACAACGAATTGCGATTGTAGGAACTACAGGTTCAGGAAAATCAACAATTGTTAAATTATTGACTCAAGCATACACAAATTATCAAGGCTCAATTAAATTAAATGGAGTAGAACTATCAGATATTCCAGGAGTCCATTTGCAATCATTAATCGCAATGATGCAACAAGATGTGTATCTTTTTAATGAAAGTATTGCATTTAATATTGGATTGAATCGGAAAGGAATTACTCCTCAGAAAATTGAAGAATCAGCAACCTATGTTTATGCTGATGAATTTATTAAGAAAAATCCTGAAGGATATCAATTTAAGATTGAAAATAATGGGCAAAATCTTTCTGCTGGTGAAGCTCAGTTGTTATCATTTGCTAGAACATTAGCCAGTGATAGTGAGGTAATTATTCTAGATGAAGCAACAAGTTCTGTTGATTCGATTACTGAGAGTTTAATCCAAAAGGCCATTGAGAAAGTTTTCGAAGAAAGGACGGTAATTGCAATTGCACATCGTCTAAGTACAATCCAACACTCTGATTTGATTTTAGTTATGCAACACGGGCAAGTTGTTGAATCTGGTAATCATCAAACTTTAAAGAGTGCTCAAGGAGTTTATGCTGATTTATTGAAGAACTTTAAAGAACATTAGTCGGTAAGTTTGAAATTGCCTCTTCTTAGTAAGGATACTGCAAAAAAGAGGCAATTATCAAAGATTAGAAATGGTATGTTGTGTTTACAACCTCTTGAGGATTATCAACATCAGTTAAATAAACTCTCATTACAATTCCCTTTGGTAGATCATCTAAACTTACATGATCATAAAGAGGCTGAGATTGGACTTTTTTAAGCAATGCTTTTCGAAGAACAGACATCATTTTTTCAGAATGCTCAAATAAAGATTCCTGAGGAATAAAGGAAACATCAATAGCATCTAAAGTTAAGTCAATAAACTCTTCATCTTTGATGAGATAATACATTTCAATTTGAAAATTGATATGTTCATCAAGATCAAATTTTTTAATCGCTTTTTTGATATATTTGAATTTATTTTCTGTAGCTGAGCCTAATTTTTTCTTATTTTCTTGAGCTTGTGTTTTCAACTTTTGTTGAAGAGCATTTAACTTTTTTTTGCTCAATTTTTGTTTTGTTTTTTCTTGTTTCATGGATCAATCAGGATTTCTGTATTAATGGAAGTAATGCAGTTCGATAATCAGACAAAATATCAAGATCTATATCATCCTCACCAATTCCATCATAAGGATTCTCTAATTCTTCTTGAACTCGCCCTAAACTAACTAATGCGACACTATATAAAATTGAAATGGCATAACCAATTGAAATAAAATTATTGGAGGCCAAATATGCAAAGTAGGGGGTATAAATTAAGGGAAGTGTGCTTAAGAAAAACTGACTAAAGATACGTAATGCTCGTGGAGTACGATAATCAGCAATATTTTTCATTTGCTCAAATGCAACCATTAATCGACGTAAATTTTCATTAGCCCTTGAAATTTCTACATCAGATGCACCAGCTTTTCGTAATTTTTCATGAGATAATGATATCTTTGAAAAAATAGAATAAACTTTTGTTAAATGAGAACTATTTGTTTCTTTTTTATTTGATAGATAAATTCTAATTTGAGTAAGCAGTTCTTCAATTAATTGGAGTACACCCAACATATCTTCAACTTCTTCTCGATTACCCCAATCTCGATGAGAAAAAAAGACTGCAACTACATTTGCTCTAGTAACTGCAAAAAACTTTAGAGCTTCTTCTCTTCTTTGATATGCAGAGTTAATTGAAAAAACAATTGGAAAAATTACTGCTGCACTAACCAAACCGAAAGGCATATTTGCATTTAGATTTAATCGAATGCATAGATATGTTAAGGCTAAAGAAACAATTGTAATTAAAATTGTGCGAAAATTAAGAAGTTTTAAAAACTGGATTACTGTTTTCATTCAATTTTTTTTTGATTTTTTTAGTTCTTCAATTTCAAGCTTCATTTGGCTATTTTCACGAGTAATAGAAAGTATGTCTTTTGCATATTGCTGTAAAAGTCTGAGATAACGATATGTATCATCTTCCCAAATTTTTTCCATTGTTTCAGCCAGCTCGATTTTTCTTAGTAAGTCTTGTTTATCCATAAACCTTTCTGAAAAAGTGTTGCAAAAATATCACCAACTTTACTAATCAGCCATCAATCAGTTTTGAGAAGTGTAAATCATAACGAGTTGGAAAGAATTTTTTATAGCATTTCATGCACTTTGTTAATTGATTAGGATCTGGTAACTCAGGTAAAAAGTTATAATCCTCACAATGAACACAACAAATGAGGAGATTTCTGCATCGACAACACCGAAGAACAGGATGCCCAGTTAAATCATGAAGAAATCCTTTATAAACTCGTTTTGCTACATTTAAGGATGAGCTAACAGGATTAAGGGCAACTTTTGCAGCACCTTTTAATAAAGTTTTTGTATTTACATCTAGGTCAAAACCAAACTCAAAATCAGTATTTCCGCAGTTTGGACATGGTTTTAACTCTTCAATTGCCATTATAATACTCTTAAAATAATAAAATTCTAATAAGGAAAAATTAGAATAAAAAAGTTGATGCTAGAAACAGTAAGTGTTTTTTAACGCATATTCAAGACTATTCCCTATGCATCTACAGTTAAATCTCCTTTTGCTCTTGCTGCACAAGCTAAAACATAGCCATTTTTAATTTCTTCTTCTGTAAGCAAATCCGATGGTTCA
>JBNMNM010000263.1:0-4706 GCA_051275585.1 bacterium
ACTGCTGAAAATTGGATTCAAAAACTAGAACTTGAAAAACATCCTGAAGGTGGTTTTTTCAAAGAAACTTACCGCTCAACAGAAAAAATAGCAAAAGCGACTCTTCCTGATCGTTTTTCACAAGATTGTTCTTTTTCAACAGCAATCTATTTTCTGTTAAAAAGTGACCAATTTTCAGCATTTCATCGCATTCAATCTGATGAGTTATGGTACTTCCATACTGGAAGTCCTTTGCTTATTCATGTTATTACGCCTAGTGGAAAATATAATACCATTCGACTAGGCTCTAATATTGATCAAGAAGAGTTATTTCAAGCTGTTGTTGAAAAAGGGAGTTGGTTTGGTGCAACGGTATGTAAAGAAAATACATACTCTCTTGTTAGTTGTAGTGTTGCTCCTGGATTTAATTTCTCTGATTTTGAACTAGCAAAACAAAACGATCTTTTGCAATCTTACCCAGAACACCAAACAATTATAAAGAGGCTTACATATTCATCGTAATATTTTTGACTAAAGTAACACTGCCATAAAAAAATTTAAGCTTTTTAAATTAAGACTGTTCTAGGCCTTTTTTTAAAGCTAAGAATAAAGGGTCAACATTAAAAGTGTAATCAATCATCTTTTTCTTTGGATAATCTCATGAGTTCTTTTAGTATTCCTCTTGGTCAAATCAACTTAGAGACGCTTTATAATACAATAAAATTAACTCAGTTACAAAAAGTAGATTGGAAAAAGCTAATAATCACCCATAAAGAAATGGTTTATTATATCACACACTATGACAAAGAAATTTTATTAAAAGGAAATAAGGCAAAAGATCATGATGCATATCGAATGCTTCTAAGAAGATCTAAAATATCATAAAGATAGTTGTTTTTGAACATACTTTGCAATTGCGAGTGATGCTGTTAGTCCTGGTGACTCAATTCCAAATAATTGAACTAAGTTTTGGAATGAATGCTCCTTCTCTGTTTGAATATAAAAATCTTTGAAATCAGAATTCGGTGCTTGTAATTTAGGACGAATTCCAACATATCCTTCTTGCAAACTTCCCTCTTCTAAATCTGGAAAATATCGACGAATCGCTTTGTAATATTTCTCTATATTTTTCATTGATACCTTATAATCTTCTTCATCAACATATTCAGTATCAGGGCCAAATCGAAGTTGTCCCATTAAATCAAGTGTTGCATGAATTCCTAGCCCAGTTACTCCTTTTTCTGGAACAGGATAAACTAAATGAGAAAATGGATTTTTCCCTGTCATGCTAAAATAATTTCCTTTGCAACGATATAACATTGGAATTTCTTTCTTAGGAAATTGTTGAATTTTGTTTGCAACAGATTGAGCATGTAATCCTGCGGCATTAATTAAATAACGGCTTTGAAATTCAAAAACTTCTCGATCATTATCCATAACACTAAGAACAAATCCATCCTGAGTTATTTCAACTTTTTCTAATTTGCTTTCAAAAGCAAAGTCTGCTCCATTTGCTTCTGCTGTTCTTAACAATGAGAGCATATATTGATGTGTATCAACAATTCCTGTTGATGGTGAAAATAGAGCTTTTGTTGCTTGAACTTTTGGCTCTTTTTTTTGAATTTTTTCTTGTGACCAAAATTCTAAATCGTGAACTCCATTTGCTTTTGCTTTCTCTAAAATTGAGTCTAATGTAGCTTCTTCATTTTCTTGAGTTGCAACAATAAGCTTTCCTACCTTTTTATATGGAACTCCATTTTCTTCGCAATATTGGTATAGTAAATCTTTTCCTTCTACACACAACTTTGCTTTTAATGAATTTTTTGGATAGTAAATTCCTGCATGAATAACTTCACTGTTTCGACTACTAGTTTCCTGTCCAAATGAATGATGTTGCTCTAACACAAGAACATTTTTATTTCCTTCTGAAAGTTCTTTAGCTATTGCCAGCCCTACAACTCCAGCACCAATAATCGTAATATCAATATTTTCCATAAAATCTGTTTCAGTTAGAGTCTATTTTTTGTTAAAGTGGAGTAAATGTTATTTAATAATTAAGAAAGGAGTCACGCTGTGGAATCAAGTCATAACCCTTTCAATTTAATGCATAAGCTTAAAAAGCTATTTCATCATAATCTTTTAGAGGGAAAAAACTCTAATTTTGATCAATTTACATTTAAGTTTTTTGAAGGAATTGATGAAATTGGAAAATTTATTTCACCTCAAAAAATGAAGGATCAAGTTTATCAAAGATTGATCAACTATCTTCTTGAAACTCTTCCAGAATACGAATCCGCACAGCCTCTACTAGGTTCAATCGAGGAAGAAAACACATTCATCAACTACAAAAAAAAGCGTTTCTTAGAAATTGCACAACCTTGTGATGTAATTCTAGTTCGAGGAAATCAGAGAATTAGTCGAATTATCCAAACACTTACAAAATCCCCTTACAGTCATGCAGCATTTTATCGAGGAAACGGAGAAATTATAGAGGCTGAACCTGATGGGGTATTAATTAGTAACATTGATAAATATCTTCACCTTGATATTCGTATATGTCGGCCTATCATGTTAGGAAGTGAAGGTAAGCAAAAGGTCATCCACCATATTGAAGAGATGGTTCACAAACAACCTAAATATGACACAACCAACATTGAAAAATTGCTGTTTAAATATTGGTACACAAAATTTAGACCTGATACGAAAGTCTATATTGGTGGAAGTACAACTTTCGAAAGATATTATATTTGTTCAGGAATGATCGCACATGGATTTCATAAAGCACACTATCCGATCACGCCTTCTCTACGATTTCATAATCGTCGTTGCAATGATCGGATGATTCGGAATGTAAAAGACTATGAACGAGTAATGTCTCATTTGCGAAAAAATTACAGTCAAATTGTTCCAGCCGACTTTGATAATAGCTCTTTTTTCGCTTCTGTGAAATTCCTTTTAATGGAAACTGAGCACTATATTACTCATCGAAAATTTCAAATTGATACTGAACATGACTATGAGGTTTACCAAGACTACATAGCCACAGATACTTCAACAACCACTACCAATCAGAAGGAATCTGAAGATAAGTTACATCATAAACCTGCATAAGTTTTTTCAAGTTCTTAAAAAATTCTTTATCTGTTCCATCAATCGAACGACGAAGCCAAAACAAAAAAGCACCTTTAGCAACATTTCCATTTATGGCTTTGATTCTCTTTTTTAAAACTCTGTTATCTGAATTTCGATCATAAAAAGGAGTCTTCAGAAAGTTAAGATCCATAAAACCATAAAACTTATATACATGAGATCTAATATTTAATAAATCTCGAGTATTCATCATGGTTGAATAGATCTTTTTTTGTTTCGCAAAATATCGAGGGTTATGTTTTAATTTCTGATGAACTGCATAATATGTTCTAGCTAACTGTCGAACATACTTATCATAATTCCGTTGAGTTTGAATTTTAAGTTTACTATTTGCTTTTGGAATAAAATTAGTTCCCAACCATTTCACAAAACTTGGATTATAATGTCCGAAAGTATATGCTGAATCAAAATCTAATTTGTCCTGATGTGCTCCTGATAGAAAAATGGGCATCGGCACAAGCAACTTCATTGCGTTGAAAGAAGTTACACTTTTAAAATGACAGTAAAAAATTTTCATTCCGCCATTCGGAAAATAATTAAATTGGCCTAGGCATCGATTTTTTGTAGTTCCTAATGCTAACCACATTTTTTTTACAAATTTTGATGCATCACCACTTCCTCTAGCATTTGCTTTACTAGATACTCGTTTAAGTCCTTTTTGATAGGCATCATGATATCGAAAATTTAATGCAGAGAGGTAACTCTTCTTTGCTAATTGCCACTTACTTTGTCCTTCATAAATCCGAGCAATATTATAGTGAGCACTTGCCTTTACTCGATTTCTATTTGCACCTTCAGCAAATTGAATTGCTTTTTGATTTGCTGAAATTGCTAACGTAAAATTTTGTTGTTTTTGGAATGCTAGCCCTAAATTACTATATACTTGAGCTAATTTTGGAGAAATTCGTAATGCAATTTTATAAAGAACAATTGCTTTTTTATATGATGCTTTATGATAAGCTTGTGTTCCTTTTTTATTAATTCCTAATGCAATTTGTTTTGTTTGTTCTTTTTCATAATTACTTGAAAAATCAGTCAATTCATTTGCAAATACAAAATGACTACTAAAAAAGGACAACATCAAAAATAAACCAAAATATTTTTTTATCATTTTTTTACCTTTATTGTTTTTTAAGAATATCTTTTAACTCTTCAAAATGAATAGTTAAACCATCAGTAATTACACTGGGATTTTGTATTAAATTAGGATCTGCAATAACTCCCACACTAATTTGGTGATTATAACTTAATAAACTAATCCCCAATCCTAAATGACCCGTTTGTGCAACCCAATAAACAAACTCTGTAATCTCTTTTCCCGCAAAAAACAGAGGATGACTTGGTCCTGGAATATTACTAATTGTTGAAGATGCTTTTTTACTTAGTTGGTTAACAATATTTTTTTGAACTAATTTTGGAACCGTTCCTAAAAAATTCATTAACCCAAAAGATAAATTAGGCTGGTACGATGAATTTAAATTATTCATTGCAACATGAATTTTAGTTAGTCTTTCCAGTGGACTATCAATTCCAATCGGTAAATTAATTAGTGAAAAGCCAAACTTATTACTCAGATG
>JBNMNM010000264.1:0-4705 GCA_051275585.1 bacterium
GGAACATCTCAAGTGCAGCTAATAAATTAGGAATTAATCGTAGTACTGTTCATCGCAAAATGAAAAAATTTAATATGCAAAAGGAAATGTAATTACCTACATTTCCAATTGGATACCTTATTTCAAATAAACTATTAGTACCTTCAACAAAAAATAAATATGGATTATATCATATATTTATTTTTAAAAACCTTTACAAAACAGGTAGTTTCTGAATTATAGTTGAATGTATAAATTATACATATAACTCCCTCATTAATAATTGTATGACTTTCTCAGGAAGGATAGATAATGCTTAATTCAACAACAATTCTTGCAATTGATGATGATGAAAATAATTTAGAACTTATTTCTGAATTTCTTTCCATTGAGGGTTATAAAATCATCACAGCTAAAGATGGAATCGAGGCAATTGAACTACTCAGAGAAAAAAATCATGAGTTAAATATCCAAACCATTATATTGGATTGGATGATGCCTAGAATGGATGGAATTGAAGTTTTAGAGTGGTTAAAAAAACAAGAAGCTCTTAAAAAAATTCCTGTAATTATGCAAACAGCAAAAGCTTCTGTTGAAAATGTTGTCGAGGGACTTGATCGAGGTGTTTACCAATATTTAACAAAACCATTCAGAGAAGAAGTTCTTCTTTCTATGGTTAGATCCGCAGTAGAAGAAAGAAAACGATTTGAAAGTCTTACTCAAAATGAAAATAAAAAACTACAAGACTTAAGAGAACATGCAATTAAAGTTATTAATAAAAAAAATCAAAATATTGAACAATTAAACGAACATGCTCAAACTCAACATTTAATTAACCAATTCCTTACAAAAAGTTTTGACTGTTCAACAACAAAAGAATTAGCTCAATTGCTTCTTCAAATATTACAAAAATTTGTACCACCAACTAGTAATCAAAAAAATCTATCTTGCAGTATTTACTTTCAAGCAGAACACTTTTTTGAATCAACTACATGTACCCTTCAAAAATTTTCACAAATGGTTTTGGATAAATCGCTCACAGAGGGACAGATTATTCAAGGTGGAACATATACTGCGGTTCCTAGTAAAAATAAAATCGCTGCAATATTAGTTCATAATACACCAAAAAAAGAAGAACAAATTGTCATTCAATTTTGCCTTACACTTTTAGAAAAATTTGAATTTCGATTACAACATTTTTATAGTTTAGAAGAAAATAACTCTTCACAACAAAATCTACCAGAAGAACTTCTTTATCTATCGTCCAAACTAGAAAGTTTACAAGATATACTTAGTAACACACAACAACAAATGGTGTTATTAAACTCAATGCCAGAAACAGTTATTCAAGAACTAGAAAACTTTACAGAAATACAAAAAGCCCAAATTCATCATATTTTAGAAAATAAAGTTAAATTAGTTTTAAAGTCAGGTTCTGAGTTACAAATTACAGACGACATCATTGTATCTATAATAAATCGTCTTAAACAGGCCTCATTAAACTAGTTCTACGATTTAAAAGCTCCTATGTCAGAAAAAGCAGATTATATGGAGCTTAAAATAAAAGCTTTAATATTAGTATTATGCCTCATATCAATTAAGACTAATACATTTATATTTATATATTCGAGTCTTATTCAAGAAGATAGATTTGAACTAAAAGAGGAGATCAATGCCTGATATTTCAATACTTGCTGTAGATGATGATACAATTAACCTTGATTTAATTAAAGCATATTTTAGTGATATAAACTACAACATCATTACAGCTTCAGGAGGAAAAGAGGCTTTATCCATTTTAAGTCAGTCATCACATAAAATTCATACAATTTTACTTGATTGGATGATGCCTGAAATGGACGGAATTGAAGTCTTAAAAAAAATCAAAGAAAATCCTCTTACGGCTCATATTCCTGTTATTATGCAGACTGCTAGAGCCAAAAATGAAGATGTTATTGAAGGAATTAGTCATGGTGTTTTCTACTATTTAACAAAACCGTTTGAGGAAAAATTACTATTATCAATTGTTCACGCTTCAGTAAATGAACATCAACGATTTCGTCATTTGATGGAAGAAGTTGAAGTTGGAAAAAATATTTGTGGACTAATGGAGTCTGGTTTTTTTCGCTTTAGAACATTAATAGAGGCAGAAAACCTTGCTCATTGGCTAGCAAATGTATCTCCTAATCCTAAGAATACGTTATTAGGATTAATTGAACTTTTCTTCAATGCCATTGAACATGGAAATTTAGGTATTTCTTATGATGAAAAAAGTGTTCTGATGGAAAAAAATATGTGGTGGAAAGAGGTCACAGCTCGATTAGAGCAAGACAAATATCAAGATTTATTTGTTGAAGTTCAATTAAAGAAAACAGAGAAAGCGATTCTCTTTTATATCAAAGATCAAGGGGATGGATTTGATTTTAAACAATTTTTGTCACTTAATGAAAGTCGTTTATTTGATAATCATGGTAAAGGCATTTTGATGGCTAAAATGCTTTATTTTGATGAACTACACTATAGTCCATCTGGAAATTCTGTTGAAGCTGTAACCTACCTTAACCAAAAATAATCTATACCAATAAATGACCATTACGATGAATCAAGAACAGAGTGATATAAAACCCATTATTATTACTGTTGATGACGATGATCTAAATAACGATTTTGTCAAAGAAGTTCTTTCAGGAAAATACCAAGTTTTTTGTGCTAGTAGTGGTTATGAGTGTTTAGAGATCACAAAAACAACACAAGCTGATATTATTTTGCTTGATATTATGATGCCAGGTCTTAGTGGTCTTGAAGTATGCCAACAATTAAAATCACAAGATCACACGAAAGATATTCCTGTTCTTTTTCTTACCGCTAAAAATTCAGGAAATGAATTAGCAAAAGGAATTGAAGTTGGAGCTGTTGACTATCTAAAAAAACCATTTAATGTCACAGAATTAAAAGCTCGTGTAGCAAGTGCTCTTCGTACAAGAGAATCTCAAAAAGAACTTCAACAATATAAGTCACAATTAGAAACTTTAGTAAAAGAAAGAACAAAAGAATTAGAGCAAACTAATTTCCGTTTAGCTGAAGAAATTAAAAACCATCAAAAAGCAGAAACAGAACGAAAAAAACTGGAATCGCAATTACGACAGAGCCAAAAAATGGAGGCTCTTGGTACACTTGCTGGTGGAATTGCTCACGATTTTAATAATATTATCTTTGCAATTAATTCTTATATAGAACTTACTCTTGATAAATTAAAGAAGAAAAGTAAGGAGCATGACAACTTAAAAAAGGCCTTGCAAGCGAGTAATCGAGCACAGGAACTAGTCAAACAAATTATTGCTTTTAGTAGAGATTCTGGACAAACATTAGATCCTATTAACATCTACTCTATTATTAACGAATCATTACAAATGATTCAAGCAACACTTCCAAGCAGTGTCATTATTTCTACTAATATTGAAAAGATTCAACAAAACATTTTAGCAAATCCAGTTCAAATTCAACAAATATTCTTAAATTTATGTACAAATGCAAATTACGCATTTCCAACTAAAATAGGAACAATTAAAATTGGTTTGCATGAAGTTACTGTTTCTCCTCAATTAGCAAAAGAACTTTCAATTCAATCTGGTTCTGCTATTAAACTATCAGTAAAAGATACTGGTTGTGGAATACCCCCAAATATTAAAGAACGTATTTTTGATCCATTCTTTACAACAAAACCTGTAGGATCAGGTTCTGGAATGGGACTATCTGTCGTTCATGGAATTGTTACAGGTTCCAATGGTGCCATTCAATGTCATAGTGTTGTAGGAGAAGGAACTACATTTGAAATTTTTTTCCCTGTTACTCAAAAAATCCCAAAAGAATTTAAGTTAGTTTCAAATGAATTAAGTGATCTTTATGGCAATGAACACATTCTATTTGTTGATGATGAGTCTTTTAATTTAGAAATTGTAAAAGAACATCTTGAATTTTATGGATATAAAGTAACAACTACAAATGATAGCCGAACTGCTTTTGACTGGTTTACCCAAAAGCCTGAACAGTTTGATCTTTTACTTACAGATCAAGTAATGCCTCACCTTACAGGATCTGAATTAGCTCAAAAAATGCTACTTTTACGTCCAAGCTTTCCTGTTGTAGCAATGAGCGGTTATGCAGAAAAATCACCTAAAAATAAAAAAACCTATCCGTTTACAGATTACTTATCAAAACCAATTACCCGAGTTGAACTTGCTCGATGTATTCGAAAAATAATCACTACTCAAAATAAGTAGACCTCTAAAACAATCAAATCAAATATTTCTAAAAAGACTTCAAAGCAAAACTGCTTTTGGAGTCTAAATTCCCCTATACGCCAGATATAACAAAAAAATACTTCCAATTCTTATCACTCTTGCTTTACACTCTCTCACAAAATTTTATTACTTTTGGAGTAAAGCGATGCAATCATCTCTGACAAATCAACATATTTCTCTTATTGGAAAGCGGAATATCAAAAAAGTTCCATTTGTAGAATTATTTAACCATCGATTACAAGGTGTAGTCTCTAGTGGATCTGATATTTCTCGTGTCTATGTTTCCTTCTTTGAAGCAGAAACTTTAAATTATTATTGTAGTACAAATAATAACCCTTACTTTATTCCGCCACAAATGCAACATTCATGGTTATGAAAAAGGTGTAAGTCCCTATCTTAATTTGTTTAGTTTAGTTAGGGATCAG
>JBNMNM010000265.1:0-4700 GCA_051275585.1 bacterium
ATCCAGATATGTATGAATATGAAATAGAAGCAGAGTTAGCTTATCACTATATCGCAAATGGATGTACTCGTTTAGGTTTTGACTCTATTGTTGCAGCAGGAAAAAATGCAACAACCCTTCATTACACTAGTAATAATACCAAAATCCAAGATGGCGACCTTGTTTTAATTGATACAGGTGGCGAGTTTGGAATGTATTCTGGTGATATTACTCGTACAATTCCCGCAAATGGTAAATTTTCAGAAAGACAGCGAGTTTGTTATCAAGCTGTTCTTGATGTACAAAAAAGGTTTATCCAAGAAATTAAAGTAGGAATGTCGTGGAATGAGTTGCATAAACTGAATGCAAAAATCCAAGGTGAAATCTATGTTAAAAGTGGATTTATTGAAAAACCTGAGGATTACTTAAAAGTGGCTTTTCACCGTATTGGTCATTCTTTAGGACTTGATGTTCATGATGTTGGAAATCCTGAATGGAAATTACAAGCAGGTGCTGTAATTACAGTTGAACCTGGCTTGTATTTACCTGAAGAGGGAATTGGAATTCGAATTGAAGATAATATTCTTTTCCAAAAAGATGGAGTTGAAGTTTTATCAAAGGCAATTCCAAAAGAAATCGAGGAAATTGAGTCGTTACACCTTACACATAAGAATTAGTTGTCATCATTTCTTTGCGTAAGAAAATCATTTTCTCTAAAATAAATCGGAATTGTTGTTCATCATCAACAATTCCTTTTTTCTCTAATAAAAGCCCTTCATCATTAATAATTAGATTTGGCTCCCACTGATATGCATCAACTAAAATATTCTGTATATTTCCAGCAGTTAACATTTCTCTAATCATTTCTTGTCTAAGACCTTTAATCACCAACTTTTGATCTAATAGTTCATTCCCAATTTGAATATCCTGATAGTTTGACGTTTTTTCTTTGAATGAAGAAAAGTCCTCTCCGTTAGAAATATGCAATCCTAATTGCAAATTCGATTCAAATCCGATGAAAAATTGGGTGAGTTTTATTTGAGATTTTCCAGAATTTCGAATAATTGGAACAATAATCACATTCACTGTTTGAAAAACTCCAGAAATTCTCCAAAGTCCTAAAAACGTAATCATTCTTTTCACCATTCCAAAATTTCTTAATTGCTTTTTTTTTTCCTTTTGAGGGATGGCGTTATTCTCTTGATAAATGTTATTCTCTTGAGCATATCGTTCAATGATTTCATTTGTTGTATCTTCGAAGGATAAACCTAAGCTTTTTGCAACATTAGCGAACTTTTGTTGCTTTTTATGATTAACTTTTTGCTGTAGCCAGAAAAAAAGCCCTAAAATCACAATGGTTAGAATAATCGGAACAACAAAAAAAATAATATTAAATATCTCAATACTTTGGCTAGATGATGACATGTAACGCCCTTTCATTAAAAAACAATTAACTTGTAACTTAAATTTTTTTTTTTACTCTTACCCAATATAATATGCCTTAAGTTCTTTATCATAAAAGTCAATTAATTATAATTACAACCCTTTTTCTTTTATTAAAAAATTTTACGGTCTTTATGTCTTCAAATAAAAAATACTTTATTCTTTATGACTTGGAAACAAGTAGCAAAGATTTTATAGGACAAATTTTAACAGCTTACTTCATTTTAGTTGATGAAGATTTTAATCCTATTCCAAATTACGAATTAGATTTAAAAGTACAAATATCAAGATTAGAACTTCCTCATCCTGAAGCTATTTTGGTAAATCGAATTCATGTTCTTCAGCATCAAAAAGAATCTATTTCTGAATATGATGCATGTCAAAAAATTCAAACTTTTATTCAAAACTGTATTGAATTTGCTCCACCAAAAAGAGTTAAGTTGATGGGATATAATTCTAGTCGATTTGATTTGCCTTTTATTAGAACTACATTTATTCGAAATGGGTTTAATCCTTATTTTTTTGGAAAATTACTCTATTCTGATGGATTATACTTAGTTCGAAAAATTGCTTGGGAACATCCAGATTTTCCAAAAATTATAGTTAAAAATAAAGAACTTACTCATTATAGCTACTCATTAGAGAATTTATGTAAACACTTTGGACTTCTTGAAGGGGATCAAACTCATAGTGCAAAAGATGATGTTCTTATTTTTTTAGACCTATTAAAAACAGTGCAAGAACAGTTTCAAACCAAACTTTGGGATGAAGAAGAGTTTAACCTTCCTGATACAGATATATTTTTTTCAAAAGAGTTTGATGTACATTCATTTCCTCAGTATTTTAAGCTTAATGAATATTTTGTACTCGATAAAAATAAAACTTCTTGTTTACTAGTTGATATTGAACAATTTAGAAAAGATCCAAGCAGAGATGCAATTCGTTACAAAAATAAATCTACTGGTTTTTTAATTTCTACGGAAGAACACCCAACAACAATTACAGCAGATGAAAAACAGATGATTCAATATCAATTTCAGGAAATTACTTGTGATAATTTTTTTCCTGTGACTGATTGTGATATTGAACAAGACATTTATCGTCTTTCTTTTGCAGGGATCAAAGATCTTAGATCAAAAATTCATGGGAAAAAAGCCGATCTACATGGAAAACAAGATCTCCGACAGTTATGGAGAAGATACAATTTAAAAACTCTTGATCCAAAAGATTACTCGAACCCTACACATTTCTATCAAGCTTTAACTCAATATGTAGAAATGCGTTATACTCAGAAAGTAAAATTAAATAAGTTTGGTGATCAAGATCGTCTTTCTGAAAGCTGGGATGATCTTCAAGAAGTTCTTAGTCAAAAATTAGAAAATGCAAGTCCAAAAGATGATATTCTACTTCAAGCTCTAGCTCAACTTTATGAGCAATCTGATATTAAAAAAGTTTTAGACAGTGATTTTTCCCCATCCCCATTATGATTCTTGGAATTGAAACTTCATGTGATGATTCGGCTGTTGCCTTAATTGACCGCAATGGCAAATTATTATTTAGCAAAATATCGAGCCAAATTGAACTTCATGAAAAATATGGTGGAGTGGTTCCAGAATTGGCTAGTCGTAGTCATCTTACGACTCTGCCTGTTTTAATTCGTGATCTTCTAGAAACTGAAAAAATTCAGTTATCAGATCTTGATGCAGTTGCTGTAACATATTCACCTGGTTTAATTGGCTCCTTACTTGTTGGAGTTAGTTACGCAAAGAGCTTGGCATGGGTTGCAAATAAACCATTAATTCCTGTCGATCATCTAGAAGGACATCTTCTAGCTCCTTTTTTAGATAATCCAGAGCTTACCTTTCCCTACCTTGCCTTAATTGCATCAGGTGGTCATACTCACCTCGTTATTGCAGAAGAACTTGGAAAATATACATTACTTGGTAAAACAATCGATGATGCTGCGGGAGAAGCATTTGATAAGGTTGCAAAAATGGTTGGATTTAAATATCCAGGCGGACCCATTGTTGACCATATTGCTAAAAATTATAGCAATCCTACTTTTGAGTTACCAATTCCTCTACGAGGAAGAAAAACACTCAATTTCAGTTATTCAGGGTTAAAAACAGCAGTAAAAAATATTGCAAAAGCAAATGGAATATACGCAGAAAAACAACAGTTAATGAGCCTCAAAGATTTTGAAGCTTTACCTGAATCAAGTCAAAAGGATGATATTAAAAATTTGATTGCATCCTTTCAACGAACAATGACAAAAACAATTACACAACGATTTGAACAGGCATTAAAAATTACAGGTTTAAACAAGATTGCAATTACAGGTGGAGTGGCCGCAAATTCACACATCCAAGCAAGTTTAAAATTATTAGCAAAAAAGAAGAAAGTTCAGTTATATTATCCTGAGTTAAAACATTGTACAGATAATGCTTCAATGATTGCATATACAGGATTACAATACTGGAAAACAGGCAACATTAAGCAAGATGCAAACTTAGGTTTGAATGCTTCACCAAGAAGCCCTCTCAACCAATTAGAATTGACTGATGTGTTTCAATAACATCTTATATTAGGAAATCAAAATGGCTAAAGACTTTAAAGGTTCGGCATCAGGAGGAAGTTCAACAGTAAAGACCCTTTTATTTTGGGGAATTCCATTACTAGTACTGATTGTCTTAGTAGTACTTCTTATTATGGAAATTACTGGAAGTAACAGCTCCTTTAATAATAATCTTGGTGATAACAGTTATACAGAAAATACAACTACATCGAAGAATCAGAATACAACGTCTGAAAATACCACTGGTAACCAAGAAAATAATCAGAACACAACTTCTGAAAATACTACTGGTAACCAAGAAAATAATCAGAACACAACTTCTGAAAATACTACTGGTAACCAAGAAAATAATCAGAACACAACTTCTGAAAATACCACTGGTAACCAAGAAAATAATCAGAACACAACTTCTGAAAATACCACTGGTAACCAAGAAAATAATCAGAACACAACTTCTAAAAATACCACTGGTAACCAAGAAAATAATCAGAATACAACTTCTAAAAATACTACTGGTAACCAAAACACTACCTCTGAAAATACGAATAAAACTACACAAAATCAAGGTAATGAGTCTGGTAATGAAGAAGAAAACAAAGAATTTAACGATTCATATATTGTAGAAAAAGGTGACAATTTATGGTCAATTGCTAAAAAAGCTAAAAACATTAGAAATCCTTGGAGATGGAAAACAATTCTTATC
>JBNMNM010000266.1:0-4695 GCA_051275585.1 bacterium
GTGAACTTGCTATCTAGTGATAGCACCCTCTGAGGAAGTAGGCAAAATGGTCAGGAAAATTCAAGGAAAAATTCTAATTGCTTGCCATAAACTTGAAAACAAGTGAATCTCATTTCCTTTTAAAGAGTAAGAAAATAGTAAGATGATTTTTAGGGTTAGATTCGAATGCTTTCAAGCCAACATTACCGTCTTTTTAATGAAATTTGTTCAGAGAAAGAAGACGTTCGGAATAGTGCATTAAGTCAATTACATGATCTTGAAGGTGGAGATCAAACAAGTGCAATTGATTTGATTGGATATATCCTTCAAGATGAAAACCCTATTGTCCACATCTATATTATTAAAGCTCTTGGACGTTTAGGTGATTTGGTTGCAGTTCAACCATTATCAGAAATTTACCTTACCTCAAAGAATCCCCTTATACTGCAAGTTGTACTTGAAAGTTGCCTGCAACTAAAAAGTGATCAATTTGCACAGCCTATTGTTGATCGACTTCGAGGAAAAAAAGTACCAAAAGGTTTGAAGTATATTCTTAATAGTCAAATGGATTTTTTTGATGAAGAGATGATTTTAGATCAAATAACAGCACTTGGAATGAAAACACTGCAAGTTTGTGGAACTCAAAAATCAAAAAAAGACTTACTTCCTTTTTTAGATCATGCTGAGCATGATGTACGATTCCAATGTCTTAAGGCTTTTGATCTTCTAAAAATTTCAATAGATCGGAAAAAATTAGCTAAATTTCAGGGACATGATTTAAGCCCTTATGTTCAAAAACAAGCAGAACTTATGTTAGAAAAATTAGATTAATAACTTTGATTGTTAAAACAGATTATAGAATTTGTTTGAATGGTACCAAAAACAATTAAAAGTGTACTTTTGAGTAGCTTTTAACATTGAATTTAAAGTGGAAAATGAGCAATTTATTATCAACTATTAGTCACCCTAGTCAGGTTAGAAAGCTTTCTCTTGATGAACTTGAACAGCTTGCAAATCAATGTAGAGAGCGAATCATTGATGTGACAAGTAAAGTTGGAGGGCATTTAGCTTCTTCACTAGGAACCGTTGAACTTACGATTGCATTATTACACTTCTTAAATTTAAAAAAAGATCGAATTATTTGGGATGTTGGCCACCAAGCATATACCTATAAGATTTTAACAGGCAGAAACGAAAAACTTCCGTTGTTAGGAAAAAGGAATGGAATTGCAAAATTTCTTCGACGGGAAGAGTCAGAGTTTGATCATTTTGGTGCAGGACATGCGTCAACCTCAATTTCTGCTGCTGTAGGAATGGCAACAGCAGACCATTTACACAATAAAAACAATAAAACGATTGCGATTATTGGTGATGGTGGTTTGACTGGTGGACTTGCATTCGAAGCAATTAATCATGCAGGACATCTTGACTTGGATAATCTGATTGTTATTTTAAATGACAATGAAATGAGTATTGATCCTAATGTTGGTGCTCTTTCAAAAACAGTGATTAATTTCCAAGCTTCTCGGATTGTAAACAAACTACGAACAAAAATATCTAGCTTAGATGCAGAAGAGAAAATTCCACATACAGTGTATAAAGGTTTAAAACGTTTTAATGATTCGTTTATGGCCTTTTTCACTCCAGGAGAATTTTTTGAGCAACTTCAATTTCGATATTTTGGACCGATTGATGGGCATAGCATTCAGGATTTGACTAGTATTTTAGAGCAACTGAAGAATGTAAAAGGCCCTATTTTACTTCATACAATTACAAAAAAAGGAAAAGGCTACTCACCAGCAGAAGGAAATTCCTTTGCTTATCATGGAGTAACTCCTTTTGAGCCAGCCAATGGAAAATTCCATAAAAAAGCAGTAATAGGAAAAAGCTATACTAATATTTGGAGTAATGCTTTTTCGGATGTCATAAAAAATGATGATAGTGTTGTTGCTATTAGTGCTGCAATGATTGGCAATACTGGTTTAAAGCCAATCCAAGAGGCTTTTCCTGAGCGTGTTTTTGATGTTGGAATTGCAGAAGGTCATGCTGTTACTTTTTCTGCTGGAATGGCTACACAAGGACTAAAACCATTTGTTGTGATTTACTCCACTTTCCTTCAACGAGCATTTGATCATATTATTCATGATGTTGCTTTGCAAAACCTTCCTGTTCGTTTCATTTTAGATCGAGCTGGTTTTGTTGGAGCTGATGGTGCAACTCATCATGGAGTTTTTGATCTGTCCTATTTAAGAATGATTCCAAATTTTGTAGTGATGGTTCCAAAAAATGGAACTGAACTTACACAGATGGTGAAAACAGCATATGAATATGATAAAGGACCCATTGCTTTACGTTTTCCACGAGGAAATACAACTGATTATACTGAATCTTCACTATCTGAAGTCAAAGCCATTCCTATTGGAGAAGGAGAATTAATTCAAAGAGGAAAAGATCTTTTATTAATTGCTGTTGGTACACAAGTTGATGCTGCGGTTCAAATTGCAAGTCGTTTAAAAGAAAAAGGCATTGATTGTGGTATTTTGAATGCACGCTTTGTAAAACCATTAGATAAAAATTTAATTATTCAAGAAGTTAGTAAAGTACGAGCTGTTATTACTCTTGAAGAAAATGCTATTATGGGTGGATTTGGTAGTGCTGTTTCAGAGCTTTTGCATGAAGAAAATGTATTTCTTCCTGTAAAACAGTTTGGTATTCCAGATCAATTTATTGAATTCTCTACTCCTGAAGAGCAAAAAGAAGAAGCAAAGCTTGATGAAGAGAGTGTTTTTCAGTCATTAGTTTCTTTTTGGTCAAAATTGAATTCAAATTAATTTTAGTGATTGAGTTGTATGAGTGAAATTATAGTAACAACAGGTGAAAATACTGTTGAAATTTGTTTAAATCGTCCTAAAAAAAGAAATGCTGTTACTCCTGAAATGCTTCATGAATTAATTGATGTAGTTGAGGAGTATGGAAAGAAGTCAGAAACACATATCTTAATTCTACGAGGAGAAGGAGATGATTTCTTTTCCGCAGGATTTGATATTTCTAGAATTCCAGCAGAAAGCACTGGAAAAGTAGCAGGAAATGTAATTTTAGATGAAGCTGTAACAGCTTTAGCTAAATATCCTTTCCCTAGCATTGCAATGTTGAATGGCCCTGTTTTTGGTGGAAGTTGTGAGCTTGCCTTTGCTTGTGATTTTCGTCTTGCAGCAGATCATGTAAAAATGTGCATTCCACCTGCAAAATTAGGTTTAGTTTACTCTTTGAATGGATTACAGAGAGTAGCTAGTGTAATTGGATTATCAAATACAAAAAAAATGTTTTTGACTGCAAATATTTTTGATATTGATAAGTTAGAAAAAATGGGAGCGGTAGATGAAGTATGTCCTCTTAGTGAATTGCCACAGAAAGTTGAAAAGTTAGCAAAATCAATGGGTGGATTGGCTCCTCTTTCATTAAAAGGAAATAAGGCTATTTTAAATCTTTTAGCAGAAAAACAGCTTCTTCCTGAACAATCACAATTTGTACAGGATTTAGTTCACGAATCATTCCTAAGTGAAGATGCAAAAGAAGGAAAACAAGCATTCTTTGAAAAGCGAAAACCAGCATTCAAAGGAAAATAAAAAATTCTGGGGACGAATAGGATATGCCATTCTTTTATCGATTGGCATTGTACTTGTTCTATCTCAACTATTTGACCAATCACCAATCTTGGCAAGTCCTTGGTTTCTTGCTATTGTCCTCGCTAGTTCCTATCTCATTGTTCACTTCTTTTTTCGTTATCGAATAAAGAATTTGTGGAAAAAACGTGATAATGTTCATAATTTAGAGTATTATCGCACACGCAAAGAACAACTAGAGAATGAAACCGAAAAACCTCTTTTGAAATCAATTGTTTGGGTCACTGTTTATTCAGGTCTGGACTACCCTAAAGCTGAGTTGATGAATGCTCTATTAATAGAAAATAATATCAAAACGCACTTAGGGAATCGCCACGCCGCAACAATTATGCCCAATATTGGAGGTATTGAATTCCAATTAATGGTTAAAAAAGAGGATCTTGATCTAGTTAAGACAATTCTAAAAAAACATGATTTAATTTAATCAAATTCGATTGGTGGTTATATGGATGCTACTGTTTTAGCAAAAGCAAAAAGTTGGGCAGAAAATGCTTATTTTGATGATAATTTCCGAAAAGAAATCCAAACTTTAATTGATGAAAATCAAACAGAAGAGTTAGGTGATCGATTTTACAAGAATTTAGAATTTGGAACAGGTGGCTTACGAGGTATTTTAGGTGCTGGTTCAAATCGAGTAAATATTTATACGGTTCGAAGAGCTACTCAAGGTTTAGCTACTTATATGAATCAAAATATTTCTGGTGATAAAGCAGTTGTAATTGCCTGTGATAATCGACGTTTTTCTGATACGTTTGTTCAAGAATCCGCAAGTGTTCTAGCTGGAAACGGAATCAAAGTACATGTTTTCCCTTCTTTACGTCCTACTCCAATGCTTTCTTTTGCTGTACGTGAATTGAAAGCAACAGCAGGAATTGTAATTACAGCAAGTCATAATCCTCCTGAATATAATGGTTATAAAGTAAGTTGGGATGATGGATGTCAAGTGACTCCACCTCATGACAAAGGAATTATTGACTGTGTAAATTCAATTGAAGATTTTGCTGCAACAGTGAAAACAATTGATTACGAAGAA
>JBNMNM010000267.1:0-4675 GCA_051275585.1 bacterium
AGACTACTATATGAAATGATTTAGGTGAAGACCTAACATAACCTAAAAAATATTGCTAGTACAGGATCGTAAAGTTTACAGAGGTCGCAAATGGGAATTGAAAAATACTATTTAGGGTGTGCTATTTGGGGAAATCAAAACTGGCTTGGGAAGTTTTTTACTGAGTCAGCAAAGCCCACAGATTTTTTAAAGCAATACACCACTGCATTTAATACTGTTGAAGGAAATAACACCTTTTATGGAACACCTAAAATACAAACTGTAGAAAAATGGCTCCGAGAAGTTGATCCTAAATTTCAATTTTCTTTTAAAATTCCTCGTCAAATTAGCCATGATTTAAAGCTTTATAATGCAAGTAAAGAAACTTCACATTTTTTTAAAACTTTAGAGGTTTTAGAATCTGCATTAGGTGTTTTCTTTTTACAACTACCACCAGATTTTTCACCAAGAGAGTTATCTACATTAGAAAAATATTTAAAGGCACTTCCGAAAGATTTTTCTTATGCTGTGGAGGTAAGACATTTAGGCTTTTTTAATCGAGGAGAAGAAGAGAAATCACTAAATCGACTATTACATTCTCATGGGATTGATCGAGTTTGTTTGGATAGTCGAGCTTTATTTTCAGCAAAACCTGATCGAGAGATTATTCGGTTAGCACAAAAAAAGAAGCCTCAACTTCCTGTACATGTTGTTGGACTATGCCAATCACCATTCATTCGTTTTATTGGACACCCTGATGTTGAGGCGAACACTCCTTTTTTAGAACAATGGGTAAAAAAGTTTGTTCAATGGATTCAAGAGGGAAAAACTCCTCGTTTTTTTGCACATACTCCAAATAATAGTAATGCTCCAAATGTCGCAAGACTATTTCACCAACTTTTGCAAAAAGAGCTTGCTGACGTTGGAGAACTTCCAATTTGGCCAGCAAATCAAGAGGTTGAAAAACAACAATTATCTTTGTTCTAACTACAAACCACGTTGCCACTCTTTCCTTAACCCTGCGTATTCTGGAGCTTGTAAGGCACTTTGAACTTGTTGCAGTAATTTCTCTTTATCTCGCCCTAAGATTCCTTTCAGTACAAGATAATTTGAAGCATGATCACTACGAAAAACTGATTTTTCTAAGTTTGTATGAGCAAGAAAAAGAGCCATTTCTTGAAATAGGTCGTCTTGCTCTAAAGGAATAAAATCATCACCAAACTTGCCAGTAAAACGATCAGTTCCCATTGGAAAACTAACAACAAGAGTTGATACAAATTCAGGTTGTGTTTGATTTAGAACGTCTGCTGAATTAATTGCATGTTGTTGGATATATTTTTTTCCACCAATTCCATTCAAAATCATTACAGAACTTTTAATCCCTGCTTTTTTAGCTGCCCGTAAACCATCAATGGTTGTTTGTTTGGTTTCTCCTTTATCAATCTTTTTTAGAATTTCATCATCACCAGATTCCATTCCAACATAAAGAAGACTCAATCCCGCAGATTGAAGTTGTTCTAACTCTTCAGGTGTTTTTGCAAGAATGTCTCTAGGCATTGCGTAGGAAGAAATTCTTTGAATATTAGGGAAATTCTGGTTGATTTTTTCTATAATTCGAAGCAATTTTTTTGCTGAAAGAACCATTGCATTTCCATCAGCAAGAAATATTTTTTGAAGCTGAGGAGACTGGCCTGCAATCTTTTCAATTTCAGCAAAAAGTTCTTCTTCTTTTCGTGGTCTAAATTTTTTTGAAGTATACATCTCGCAGTAACTACAACGGTTCCAAGAGCAACCAAGAGTAACTTGAAGAATAAATGATCGAGCTTCGCTAGGTGGACGAAAAACAGGTTCGTCATACTGAATTGGAAGTTGATACATAGTCAGCTATTGAACTTAGATTAGAGAGTTCGGAAGTGGTAAAAGAATAAAATAACTTATACAAATTTCTTCCTTCAAGAGATTTGTAAGGTAAGAAGTTGAATTAGCATAAGTTACCATGATTTCATTCTTTAATTTTCATCAATGAATTTTTTCAACTCTTGGTATTTTTCTTCTGAAATTTTATTTAGCTCTTTCATTCGATCTAAGATTTCATAAACAGAAATTAAAGAATATAAATTATAACCTTGTTTTTCTAAACGTTCTTTTCCGCCTTGTTCTCGATCAATCAAAACAACAACATCTTTAACTTTAAGACCAGCTTGTTCAAATGGCTCAAAAGTTTCCATTTTTGATTCACCATTTGTGATTAAATCATCAATCACTAAAACTTGTTGTCCTGCTTCCCAAATTCCTTCAATTTGCTTTCCTGTGCCATATTTTTTTACTTCTTTACGACAGTAAATCATAGGAACATTGGACTCTAAACTATATGCAGTTGCGATTGGCAATGCAGTATAAGGAATTCCAGCAATTCTTTCATAATTTAACTCCTTAGACATCTGAATCATTGCCTTTGCAATATCTCGAAGAAGTTCAGGAGCACTAATAATAATTCGTAAATCAATGTAAATCGGAGATTGAATCCCTGATTTTAGAGTAAATTCTCCAAATTTGATTGCTTGAATCGAAATTAGTGCATCAATGATTTTGTTTTTCATAGAATTATTCTTAATGATCTATTTTGTTTGAAGAAACATTGGAGGAGAGAATATTGCCCTTCTAAAAAATAAGAAGGACAATAAAAAATTATTTTTGCAATTTATCAAAAGCTTCTTGATATTTTGCTAAAGTGCCTTGATTCACTTCTTCAGGAAGAGCAGGGCCTGGGTATGTTTTATCCCAATCAAGAGTTTCTAAATAATCTCGAATGTATTGTTTATCATAACTCTTTTGTCCTTGACCTGGAACATAATCATCAGCAGGCCAAAATCGAGAGGAATCAGGAGTTAAAATCTCATCAATTAAGATGATTTCACCATTTAACATTCCAAATTCAAATTTAGTATCTGCTATGATAATTCCACGCTCAAGAGCATAGTTTTGAGCTTCTGTGTATAGCATTAACGATTTTTCTTTAATTTGATCAATGATATCATCACCAAATTGTTTTCTTACATAGTCTTCAGAAACATTTTCATCGTGACCTTCACTTGCTTTTGTTGAAGGTGTAAAAATGGCTTGTTCTAATTTTGCAGATTCTTGCAATCCTTTAGGCAATTGAAGACCACAAACAGTTCCTGTATTTTGATAGTCTTTCCATCCTGAACCTGTTATATAGCCTCTGACGATCGCTTCAACTTCAATCATTTCAGTTTTCCACACTAAAACTGACCGACCTTGAAGGATATCTGCATACTTTTGGCATGCTTCAGGAAAATCTGAAACTTCAGTGCTAATCATATGGTTTTTAATTTTTCCATCAAATAGCTTAAACCAAAAATTAGAAATTTGAGTTAGAAGTGTTCCTTTTCCTTCAATTAGGTTAGGAAGGACAACATCAAAAGCTGAAATTTGATCTGTTGCAACAATTACTAGTTTATCATCAAAGTCATAAACTTCCCTTACTTTTCCTTTACGAAAGAGAGGTAGGTCAGGGCAAAGCAAATCTTGAGGATGGTTTTCCATTTAAAACTCCAAATAAATTAGCGATGGGGAAGATAGGTTGCTCTTCGTTTTTCGGGGATTATTTTATTTTTCAGACAATTTCGTCCAATTAAATAGGGATTGTATTTTTTTTTATGGTTTTTTTAGTAATGATTGGCACAACAAACTATTGAACCATTTAGCTAAATAGTAATTATTTTTTAAGAGTAGAGCGGTGAAAACAACTCAAGTTAGTGTTCGAAAAAGAAGGCTTAATACATTAGATGCGATTGCAAAAATATTTTGTGAAGCAACAAAAGAAGTTTTAGAGCGTTCTACAGGAGCAGAAATTCGGTATTCTCCAACCATCCAAGTAATTCCACAAGTTCAACTAAAACCTGAAATTGGGTGTTTTGTGCAGTTCACAGGAGATTACTCTGGTTTGATGGTAATGAATTTTACTGGTGAAGCTGCTATGACAATCTATAAACATTCTATGTTGTTTATGGGACTGCCAGAAGATGAGTTGGCTACAGAGTATACTTCTGAAGATGTGGTAAATAATACTGGTGAGTTGATTAACCAAATTATTGGAAAAGCAAGGCAAAAAGTAGAACAGAAATACTCATTATCTGCTTTTAACAGTCAACCAAAGGCAATTGCTTTAACAAATTCAATTATTCTCAATATTGCAGGATTAAATACAGAAAAAGATAAGTGTCGTCGTTTATCATTCAAGATTCAAGGATATGGTTTTCATATTGAACTTTCTATGGAACAAACAGAATTTTTATCAATTGATGGTGATGATTTACATCAAAAATCGGATCAAAAAGAAGAAGAATCCCCAAAAATTCTTGATTTTGATGAAATTTTAAAAAATAGTTTGGGGTAAAGAGTTTACAAAATTTAGCAATGAGTAAAGTTTTTATTTGACTTACAAGTATTATTTTTCCATCCTTCAAGGAAAGATTTGGTTTAATGTTCAATTCAAGCTGATTTACTTATATCTATAAAATGGGAACATCTTACACCATTCAAATCGCTGGAAAAGACTTTAAAGTCTCTAGTACAGATAAAGAAGAACATATTCGTGATGTAGAAAAAAAGCTAACTTCAACATTTGAGGAGTTAGGCTCGAAATCAGTGGATTATCAAGATAGTTTCAAAG
>JBNMNM010000268.1:0-4659 GCA_051275585.1 bacterium
TTCTCTGTAACTACTCGTGCACTAACTGGTGACGGAAAAGTTGAAAAACTTGCTGGTGCTGAAGTTGAGTGGATTCAAGATGAAGGTGGAAACTGGAGAATGCAAGCTGTTGAAGGAAGTGACTTCAATCTTCAAGCAGACTTAGTTCTTCTTGCAATGGGATTTATTCATCCAACTCATAATGGAATGATTAGTGACCTTGGCGTTGAAACTGATGCTAGAGGAAATGTAAAGATTGATGATAAATATCAAACTTCAAAAGAAAATATTTTTGCTGCTGGCGATATGGCTCATGGACAATCATTGATTGTACGAGCAATTGCAAGTGGTCGAAAAATGGCTAAAGCGATTGATATAAAAATTAAAGGTCATTCGCATTTAGCATAATCATTACTTTTTGCTTTTGAGTTAAAAATAAAAAAGGGAACTTGTTAATTCAAGTTTCCTTTTTTTATGTCCAAAACAAAGCCAATTAAATAAATTGTGCTAATTCTTTCTCTGTTGCATTAGGTAATGCTTCAATAATTGGTTTTAGATCTTCAAGTTGTCTCTCTGTATCTTCGAGCGTACCATCATTATCAATGGTGTAATCTGTAAGCTTTTGTTTATCTTCTAAGCTCATCTGTTTTGTAACCCTTGCTCGAACTTCTTCTTCTGTGTAATGCCGATACTTGCCCAAACGTTCAATGCGAATATCAATGCTTGTTGTTACAAGTACACTCTTTTGCATTTGTTTCTGAGCACCAACTTCAAAGAGTAATGGAGCATCATAAACAACAATTGCATCTGGAAAAGACTGGTAATATGATTGGATTTGAAGAGCTTGTAGTTTCTTAATTTCTTTATGAGTAATTTGATTCAAAGTTTGTAGTGCATACTCATCAGAAAAAACAAGTTTAGCAACTTTTTTTCGATCTAACTCTTTTTCCTTAGTTAAAAACTCTTCTCCAAAAGCTTTAGTAATCTCTTTTAAACCCTGACTTCCTTTTTGAACGGCTTCTCTTGCAAGCAAATCAGCATCAACAATTTTCCAACCCCAGCTTGCAAAGATATTGGATACAGTACTTTTCCCTGATCCAAAACCACCGCCTAAACCAATAATTTTCACTGTTAAATCTCCCTTAGATAATGCCTAAACTCTTTCCGCCATGTAGAAAATACAAGATAGTATTTACCACAAACAATTGAAATAAAAAACCAACTTCCAATTTGATGAATTAGTGTGACTTGAAGAAAATCAGGAAGAAAAGAAAGGCCAATTTTTTCACGATGAAAGTAGAGCAGTAAACCAGAAAAACTCATTAAAATTAAAAAGCCATAGAAAAATAGATCTATAATTTTTCTAGGAATATTGGTTGCAAACGTATTGATCCGCTCATTTGGTAGTAATAAGAGTTCGTCTTGATTTTTTTTACTTTTAAACCAGTGAGTGAACTTATCGTATATAATAATGGCTCCAATCGAAAGAATGAAAAAACCATTAATGGTATGAGCTGTTGTAAGTCCAATTCGAGATAGGATATCCTGCAAGATTGAGCTTTTTAATGATAGAGCACTCAAAAAGCTAAATCCCAAAACAATAGGAAGAAAAATAGTATGAATCCACTGGAAAAATTTTTCATAGAAATGAAGAATTAATTGTTGAAGATTCATCAGAGAGTCGCCTCAAAAATATGTGAATAGTAAGAGTGAATTACTCGGCTAATATTGACTTTTGTTAATTCTCCAGAAGCAATTAATGCTTCAATTTCATGAAGAATAACACCTTGTTTTCCAAAATCATCAGTTGGAGCAAATAGCCAATTTCCAGGAGTAATAATTCGATAGTTAGTGATCGCTCCTTTATCAATAAAAACTTGATGGAGTAATGCTCCAGCAGGTGATTCAACTAAGCCTAAACCAACACCTTGTTTTGAAAAATCCCATTTTGTTTTTTGATTTAATTTAGGATCAGCTTCAAATTCAAAGAGTGTTTTGAAAATATTCCGAATATAAAAACGGCTCTCAAAAACATTTGCTAATAAACGGCTTGCAAGAGTATTAGGCTGGTCAATTTTTAAATTTAGACCATTTAATATCTGTTTTACAATATCACTAATTTGGGTGTTAGATCCTCCATGATGAGTAACTAACATCCGAGATAAAGCACCTGTTTGTAGTGCTTCTGTTTCATATCGAGCACCAAGAATCCACGATTTATGCTCATATTTGGCATTTTTATAGGTGGTACTTGCACTTGACTTGATAATTTTTGTTGGGTTTAACGGTTCAAGTTTTCCATCAAGATAAACTCCATTGGAATATAATCCTTTCTTTCCAGTCAAAGAGCCAAAACTAAGTAAACTAGGTTTTTGTTTTAGAATTTTTTGGCTTTGAGGAACTCCTTTAATGAAGTTTTTTACATCTTCAGGCCATGTTTGTTCAATAAATACTTTAGTTTGCTCTAATAACCGAATTAATTGCATTTGCAATTTCTTTGGAAATGAGAAATTGCTGACTCCACCAGGAATTAAGTTCATAATCACAGGAAATTTTCCTGCAATAAGAGCAAAACACTGTTGAAAAATATTTAAAACATTTTGAGCAGAAGAGGTATTTTTATAAATTTTGTAACCACTTAAGTTCGATAAATCACCTTTATGGTAATTTTTTTGTGGCAGTTGAATCAGTAGTTTTTTATCAATTCCTTTTGCACGACGATAGTGTGCTGAATTTAAATAATCAGGAAGAAGGATAAAATAGAACTGATGTAAATGAGTATAGAGTGTACTCATTTCTGATAATAGATTCCGAATTTTTAAGCTGGCAGAAGTTGGCTTGAGCTGAAGATAGTCTTCTAAAGCTGTAACAGCTGCAAGTCCATGAGATATTCCAGCAGTAGATGAAAGGGTCTGAGTAAGTTGGATACCTTCTAATGGGTATTGTCCTATTAAATGGTCTTGAAATTTAATGCTACGACCGCTTTCAAGGAAAATTCGGGTTCGTTTATCATGCTCTCGAATGACTCGTAATTCCCCTTCAGTTCGTTGAACCTGTTCGATAAACGTATATGCCATTAAGAATTATCCTCCTCACTATAAAATGCATCTAGTTCTTGTTCTTCTAAGGTCGATCCTGATTTTTGAGACATTGCATGAACTGCAACTGTTGCTGTTGTAAGTGCAAAAACACCTTTTGCAATTGCTTTTGTATTTTGGATAATAGGATCACGAATCTTGGAGTTACCCGAAGAAAGCTGACCATACATTCCTAGTCCTGCATGTTTTGGATAATCTGGTTGAGAACATCCACTACATGGACTCCCTACTTTTACACACCAACTTGAAGTTTCATTCCAATGATCCAAAGCACAACTATTTTTGGTGACTCTTCCTTTGCATCCTAGAAGATAAAGACAACCTTCTCGTTCACCAAAAAACTGAACAAAATTTCCTTTTTCTAAATCACCTTGATACTCACAACTTTCACAAAGAGTTTTCGAATAAAACATCTGTGGACGTTGGTATTCATCTCGTTCAGGAATCCCATATAAGTATAAATGGTTGAGTGTTCCAAGAAGATGTCTTAGAGGAACAGGGGTTCCAGGTAAACGAATGAATGGTGTTTTTGTATTTAAAATTAGATCTTCTACTAATTTAAAGTGATAATCCTGTCGAAACGTTCCGTATGAGGCTTCATTTCCAATTAGGATGACAGCTCTAGCATTTTGAATCACCTTATTCAGCATATTTGTTGCTAGCTGAAAAGAACTTTTTACTTCAAATAAACCCTCTAAAATAACAATAGGCTGTTCTTTTTTTGAGTTTTTAAATTTTGGAAGGTCAGGTTCTTGATTGAGGTGAGTCCAAGAAATAATTTTAAAATATTTCTCTACATATAAAAGAAATTCAGGAGAGTTCCATATTCCAGTTTGTTGAATACCAGAAGTATGGCCTTGCATCCAAATCAGCGGATGTTTTGCAATAGTAGAACCTGCAAAAATATCTTGCTTTAAAGATTCAAGAAGTAAAGGAACAGTCATTGTTCCCATCATTATCTGCTGAACGAATTTGCGACGAGATAGGTCTTTAGGCATGGTAATGTAATCAATCCATGGATTTATCAAAATATTTTTTTAAAACTTATCGCATTTGGTATAACAATTCGTTATTCTCGACAAGCAATTTAAAGGGAATTTACTTTTCCATTGACTTTTTTAAAATGGATTGTTAGGAAATTATTTCCTTTCAAAAAATTCACATCGTATATATGGGGACTTAGCTCAGTTGGGAGAGCGCAACGCTGGCAGCGTTGAGGTCAGGAGTTCGACCCTCCTAGTCTCCACCACATTAAATCCAATTAAACTGTCTGAATTTGCCTTGAATTCTGTAGTGATGGTTTCTACTATTTAAGACTGATAGAACTCATGGTTTTGATCTAAAAATACTACATAAAAAGTATTAGAATCAAACTTTTGTTTTGTTCCTTCATGAACTTCTCCATTGTATTCATTAGGAATTACAAATCCAATTAATCTGACTAGATTTTCTAACCTGAACCTTGCCCATTGTACTTGATGAGGAATATAAGTTGGATGTTTAAATTTAGATCTAAGAGGGAAATTACCGTAAATTTCAAGAGTATGTTGCTTTTTATGTCGCTGATTAGGCCAATATTCTA
>JBNMNM010000269.1:0-4637 GCA_051275585.1 bacterium
GCTTGTATTTGTCATTTTTTAAAGCTTTCGCCAAAGCATCAAATGCCTTGTTATCTTTTATAATTATCTCCTTAGAGTGAACAGCGCCATTTCCATTCAAAGTATTCATGACTGGACTCATTTCCTGATCAAGCAAAGAGGCTATTTTTAAATCGGATGAAACCTTACCTGAACAATTCATAGCAATTGGCACCATTTCCTTTATCATGCTCAATGATTCGTATGCTGATTTGATATCAAAATCCTTCACATTCAATCCAAAATCAATAGCGGGCTTCTGAATATTTTTTGTGCTATAGGATCCATTCATATTCATAGTTCCTTTCAACATGTTCATGGATAAATTCGTTAGTTGAGCTTTTGCATTCTTAACCACAATTAATCCTTTCACATTTTCAATATTCATTTTATCGAATTGAATTAACTTCATTGAAGAAACCAATTTCAAATCCAAATTAGCAGGAATTTCAACCACAGTAAGTGGAATCGTATCAGAAGTACTTTCAACCTCCTCTTCCCCAGTCATAAATTCATTCACATCAAATAGGTTTGAACTCATCTTGAAATCCCCCTTAAGCACTTGATCCTTTAATGCATATGGAATGTAATTTTCAATTCTCCCCACTAATTTAATATCTGAAGCTCCAATTCTAGAATCGAAAGAACTTAAACTGATGTACTTAGGAGTGAAATTTAAGATAGAACTAAGAATCTTAATTCCTTGAGGAAAATCAGGAGTGGCAAATTCAAAATTTTTCAATTTCACATTTCCCTTGGCCATGAATTTTTCATATTCCTCTTTTTCAATGGCAGACATTTTTCCACTAAAACTTACATCCGAAGTAACAATCCCACTAATTTTCACACTATCCATAGGTATTGCATGGCGAATTTTAGCAAAATCAATAACTCCTTTAAATAAACCATTAATGTATGGATCTGAGATTGGATTTTTAACATGCATCTCAGCATCAAATGGATTATTAGCTACTTCAAAATGAAAGGCATTTACATCCGCGGTCAATAAATCCATATCTCCTCCCGGATGATTTACTTCTGCATTGATATTAATATTATTTACTGATTCAGGTAAATCAGGATATTTAATAGTTGCATTATCAACAGCTAATTTAGCACCAAAAGCTGGTAGATGTTCTTCTTTATATTCGCCTTTGGCGAAAGCTGTTAAAGCAAGAGAACCTGTAGTTTCCAAACCTTCAAAATCAGCTTTAAATACGTCAGGAACCATAGAAAGTAAAGTTTTGAAATCCGCTTTTTGAGCGTTCATTTTCAAATCCATACTGTAACCATCTTCTAACATTCCAACATTTCCATCTATGCCAAACACCAGTTCATTTAAAGTCAGCTTATTCTCTTTAAATGTGAATATCATATTTTGAAGATCGGCAGCCAAAACAGCATCAAGAGTAACACCGGCCTTTTTCAAATATTTTACGCCTTCATAATCTAAATCAATTCCAGTAATTTGCGATTTCACATCCATGTTGGTTGATTTCACAGTAAAATCACCATTTAAAGTTAGGTCCAAATCATCAACTACAAGTATTGTTTTTAAAGATGCATCATCGTAACGTAAAGAGAAATCTTCAATCCGAACTTCTTCAAAAATCACTTTGAAATCAGAAACCTCTCCAATCTCCTCTTCCACAACAACCTCATCAGATTCTTTTACTATATCCCAATTTGCTTTACCCGATTCCAAAACAATGGCATTTATTTTTGAGTTGGCCAGCACTATTGCACCAACTTTTAATTGAGTACCAGACAAAGCTGAGCCCAAATCAACAGCAGTATATAAACTACCGATTGAAGCCAAAGTATCATTCGTAAATTCATTTTCACCAACAACAGTCACATTTTCAAGTTCTACATAAAGGTTTGGGAAATTTTTAAACATCGATAAAGACAAATCTCCTATTTTAACCTCAGCATCTATCGTATTATCAATTTCGGTTTTTACCCGCTCCATTATCTTATCTTTAAAGAAAAAGGGTAAAATGATTAGCAGCGCTAAAAGTAAGACTACAAATCCTCCAAAAAACTTTAGAAACTTCTTCATTATATCATTTATTTATATGGTTTTACATAACAAAAGTACAAAACCTGAGGCATTATACTTGGTTCGATGAAAAAATAATCATGAACGAAGTAAATTTAGTTTTTTTTATCCTCAACTAGAATCCTAACTAAAAGATTTAGAGTTTTTTAATATATCAACTTTATAAACCTTCCATTTTTATTAAAAAAAAGACTGCTTTTATAGACCCAAAATGTAAAATTTATCTATATTTGCACCGCATTACCGAGGTAATCATGGATGCGTAGCATAACTGGATAGTGCACTACGTTACGGCCGTAGAGGTTGGGGGTTCGAATCCCTCCGCGTTCACAGAAAACTCATCAAGAAATTGATGAGTTTTTTTGTTTTACACAAAACTTAGATTTACTCTCCACAAAATATCCCGCTGATATTATAAAAACTAAAAGCATAACTGGATAGTGCATGACTACTTCTGGGTTACGGCCGTAGAGGTTGGGGTTTCGAATCCCTCCGCGTTCACAAAAAACTCATCAAGAAATTGATGAATTTTTTTGTTTATCTATTTAAACAAAAAAATATTTTTTTCGTATTATTTAAACAGGGGCTTGCAGTATTAACAGAAAAATGTCTATATTTGCACCGCCTTAAAAAGCAAAATGGATGCGTAGCATAACTGGATAGTGCACTACGTTACGGCCGTAGAGGTTGGGGGTTCGAATCCCTCCGCGTTCACAGAATAACTCACCAAGAAATTGGTGAGTTTTTTTATGTACAATTTATTATACTCAAAAAAAACAGGTAATTCCGATTTGTATTTTTAAATGGTATAATACCTTTTAAAACTTCAATTTACCCAACAAAAAAAGCTGTGTTAAAAAAGAAGAATCTTCCTTCATCAACACAACTTTTACAACTAAATCAACATATTTCTCAAAAAAGAATATGTCTCAACTACAAAATTACTTCTTAACTTCATTTAAGAATTTATTCGCCCACAAACTCTCTTTTTGATCTTCAGGAGCTAACTCAACTGATTTTTCAGCTTGAACTTTAGCTTCCTTAGTCAAACCAGCTTTATTCAAAAGAAACGCATAGGTATCCATATTAGCAAAATTGGCATCAAGCTCTACCGAACGTTTTGCCATTTTAAGAGCTTTATCCAAAATTTCTTTACTTAGCTCCTCCTTAGCCTCAGCAACGCTCCATGCATAACGATTCAAATTTTCAGAATTATCGAATTCATATTTTACGGCATAATCCACAACAGCCTGATAAAATTTTACACGATCCGGATCTCTTTGCAACATATTTACATTCATGAAAGAAACAACCTTAGCTCCTATTTTTTCATCAAGCTCAATCAATTTTTTCTTCTTCACAGTTATAGCATCTACATCTCCCTTTCTAGCCAATTGCCCTAACTCCATCATCATAGTTTGCTCAAGAAACTGATCAATTTTAAGCTTATCCGCAAAAGCATAAAATTTCTCTTTATTATTAAGAACAAGCAGATACTTAGAATCTGAAGTTGAACTTACGGTAGATATAATAATCTCAGCATCTTTCGCATTCATTAATTGCTCAGAGTTTTTACCTGAGAAATAAATAGCTGCTGGTTCTTTTGTATCAAATCTTGATTTTGCACAGAACAAAATATACTTCTGTAAAAACTCATTACTGTGATCACCTCCAACAAATTTTTCATTTAAGGCTCCCCAATTATTTTCAGGATCTAAAGCTGTTGTTGCAGTTGCAATTAACGATTTAGCATCACCGGCTCCAACCATTTTATGCTGTATATTGCCATCAGAATCGAGCCATAGAAGTGTAGGAAATGCCGAAACTTTATATTTTTTCAATAAAGGTTTTCCTGCCTCCGATTCCATATCCATCTTCACATTTACAAAGTTCTTATTAAAGAAACTCCCCACTTCATTCTGAGTGAAAATGTTTTTTGCCAAATACTTACACGGACCACACCATGTGGTGTAACAATCCATAAATACAACCTTATTCTCCTTTTTAGCCTTAGCTAAAGCTTCTTCAAAACTGCCATGTTCGAATTCAATTCCCTGCGAAAAAACATTTCCACAGAAAAATAATGCAACAAGTACTACAAATATTTTTTTCATCTTACGTTTCGTGCTAAAAGTCTCATCTCTTACGATGATTCTTTACTTTGTTAGTATTTACATTAACTACTTATTCTTAAATCATTACCTTAAAGACAATGATTATAACTAAATGGGTGAATGATATTCCAGAATCACACCCTTTTTTAACATTTATTAATGAAATTACTCTTAGTTATTTATCAATTAGACAAATTAAGCTTAAAAGCATCTATTATTAGACAAGCTATAAAGCAAGATGGATACAGATATTTATAATTATTTTCTTAAAATTCATTATATTACACTATAGATCAAACGAATGAAACAACTGATATCATAAGCAATATCGTAAAACGAACTGGAATGATCGAAGCAAGTCTCTACAAACAATCAATCACCAAGGAATTTAACATACGCTTTCTTTAACCAACAATAGAAACCCAAAGCATCTTTAAACAAGT